>JAODBO010000108.1 GCA_025464005.1 Acidimicrobiaceae bacterium
GCTCCGATCCCTCCGGCGCGGTGGCCGATGGACTATTCGCTCTACGATGGGCAGATGGCGAGCGACGACCCCGGCACGACCCGATTGGACCCGGTGCTTAGCGTCACGGCTCCGGCACGCGCGCTCGTCGTGGCGGCACGCGCCGCCGAGGCCGACGCCGAGCGGCTGGCCCTCTTCCTCGAGGTGAGCGGTACCGCTAACGGCGCCTACACCTACGACATGTGGTTCGAGTCCGCCTCCGATGCCGGCCCGGGCGACGCGGTCCATCACCACGACGAGCTGGTCGTCGTCGTGCCGGCGACCAGCGTGGCCCGCGTCCAGGGAGCGACCCTCGACGTAGGCGACCAGGACGGGGAACCGGGCCTCGTCATCGTCAATCCCAACACGCCCCCGGCGCAGCCGACGCGGGCCGGCGCACCCCCGGAGGCCGACCTGTCGGGCCCGGTCGCGCAACGAGTCATCGCCGTGCTCGAGCAGACGATCAACCCGCAGATCGCCGCCCATGGCGGGCGCGCCGACCTCGTGGCAGTGGACGAGAGCATCGCCTACCTACGACTCGGCGGCGGCTGCCAGGGCTGTGGCCTCGCGGCTGTAACGCTCAGCCAGGGGATCACCGTGGCGATCCAGGAAGCCGTGCCGGAGATCACCGAGGTGGTCGACGTCACGTCGCACGAGGCCGGCACGAATCCGTACTTCGAGGCCGCCAAGAAGTAACCGGCACGCCGGCCGCCGCGGGTCGCTTCCCGGGGCTGCCCGGCCCGGCGGTAGATTGCCGGAGTGCTCCGCTTCCTCACCGCAGGCGAGTCCCACGGCCGCGCGCTCGTCGTCGTGGTCGAAGGGCTGCCTGCCGGGCTTCCTATCACCGAGGAAGAGATCGCGGGCGAGCTCGCCCGGCGCCGTCTCGGCTACGGGCGCGGCCCACGCATGCGCTTCGAGAAGGACGAGGTGAGCCTCGTGGGCGGGGTGCGCCACGGCCGGACGCTCGGCTCCCCGGTGGCGGTCGAGATCGCCAACACGGAGTGGCCGAAGTGGGAGCAGGAGATGTCCGTCGCGCCGGGCACCCCGTCGAAGGTGCTCACCGCGCCTCGGCCGGGCCACGCCGATCTGGCGGGGATGCAGAAGTACGGGTTCGACGACGCCCGCGACGTGCTCGAGCGCGCCTCGGCTCGCGAGACGGCGGCCCGAGTCGCTGCCGGCGCGCTCGCCAAGGCGCTGCTCGGCCGCCTCGGGATCTCGGTGCTGAGCCACGTCGTGGCGCTCGGGGCCGCAGCGGCGCCCTACGGCATCCGGCCGCTCCCCGAGGACCTCGAGGCCGTCGACGACTCCTCCGTGCGCTGCTTCGATCCCGCGGCCACCGAGGCGATGGTCGCCGAGATCAAGGCTGCCGCGAAGGTGGGCGACTCGCTCGGCGGGGTCGCCGAGGTCCTCGCCTACGGGGTGCCGGTCGGTCTCGGCAGCCACGTCCACTGGGACCGCAAGCTCGACGCCCTGCTCGCCCAGGCCTTGATGAGCATCCAAGCCGTGAAGGGTGTCGAGCTCGGCGACGCGTTCGCCGTGGCCGCACGCCGGGGCTCGGAGGCCCACGACGCGATCGCCTACGACGCCGACGCGGATGCCTACGTGCGGGAGACCTCGCGAGCCGGGGGGATCGAGGGCGGGATCTCGAGCGGGGCGCTCCTCGTCGCCCGCGTGGCGATGAAGCCGCTCGCAACCCTGAATCGCCCCGTCTTGAAGACCGTCGACGTCGCGACCAAGAAGGAGACGGTCTCGTTCAAGGAGCGGACCGACGTGACCGCCGTGCCGGCGATGGGAGTCGTCGCCGAGACGATGGTCGCCCTCGTGCTCGCCTCCGAGGCGCTCCGCAAGTTCGGCGGGGACTCGCTCGCCGAGGTCGTCCGGAACAAGACGGCCTACCTCGGTGCGCTCGGCGAGACGCCGTCGTCCGCCCCGGGCGACGTGGTCTCTCGGATCCGGGCGCCGGCGGAGCCAGGGACGTGAGCTCGACCGACCACGTCCTTCTCGTCGGGATGATGGGCGTGGGCAAGACGACTGTCGGCCGGTTGGTGGCCGCCGGGCTGGGGCGCTCCTATCTCGACAGCGATGAGCAGGTCGAGCTGGCGACCGGAAGGTCTGTCCCCTCGATCTTCACCGCCCTCGGCGAGCCCGCCTTCCGCCTCGAGGAGAGCAAGGCGCTCGCGACTGCTGTCTCCTCGGACCTGCCCCGCGTCGTCTCGGTCGCCGGCGGCGCCGTGCTCGACCCGGCGAATCGGGAGCTGCTCCGCCGTTCGGGCACGATCGTCTGGCTGCGCGCACGGCCCGACACGATCGTCCGGCGAGTCGGCACCGGACATGGGCGGGTGCTGCTCCAGCCCGACCCGGCCGCCGCCGTGCCACGCCTTGTCGCCATCCGTTACCCGATCTACGAGGAGCTGGCGTCGTGCGTGATCGACGTGGACGATCGCTCGCCCGAGAAGGTGGCCGAGCTCGTGCTCCGCGCGCTCGTGCGGAGCGTGCGGGTCGAGGTTCCCGGACATCCCTACGACGTGCTCGTCGGCCCGGGCGCGCGCCGCCTTCTCGCAGGGGCGCTCCCCGAGGGTGCGCGCCGCTGCGTCGTCGTCTCGCAGGTGGGCGTGGGCGTCGACGTCGAGCCCGGGATCGACTCGGTGCAGCTCACGATCGGCGACGGCGAGGCTGCGAAGTCGCTGCGGACGATCGAGGACCTGTGCCGGGCCTTCTCGCGAGCGGGCATCACGCGTCGCGACGTCGTGGTCGCCGTCGGCGGCGGCGTCGTCACGGACGCGGCGGGCTTTGCCGCTTCCTGCTACCACCGGGGTCTCGATGTCGTGCACGTGCCGACGACCCTGCTCGCCCAGATCGATGCGGCCATAGGCGGCAAGACGGGGGTGAACATCGCCGAGGGCAAGAACCTCGTCGGCGCCTTCTGGCAGCCGCGTGCGGTGATCTGCGACACCGACAACCTCGTGACGCTGCCGGCGCGAGAGTGGCGCTCGGGGCTCGGAGAGATGGCGAAGTATGCCTTCCTCGGCGTCGACGACCTCGACCGGCTGCCCCTCGCCGAGCAGGTGGTGCGGTGCGTGGCGCTGAAGGCGTCCGTCGTGGCCGAGGACGAGCGGGAGGGTGGCCGCCGGATGCTGCTCAACTACGGTCACACGCTCGCGCACGCTCTCGAGGCGACCGGGTTTGCCGTCGATACCGGTGAGCAGGGAGTGGGCGGCGCGCCCGGGACGGCAGGCGCGCCGGCGCCCGAGCCTTTGCGTCACGGCGAGGCCGTCGGCATCGGGCTCGTGTTCGCGGCTCGCCTCGCGCGTCTTCTCGGGCGCGTGGGCGACGACCGGGTGCGTCGCCATCTCGAGGTGGTCGGCGGCTACGGATTGCCGACGACGGTCCCGACAGGTGCCTCGCTCGACGAGCTCGTGACCCTGATGGGCCGGGACAAGAAAGCCACCGACGGCCTCACCTTCGTCCTCGACGGCCCGGACGGCGTGGAGCTCGTGAGCGGCGTGGAGCGCGAGGTCGTCGCCGAAGCACTCCTCGAGAGCGCCGGCCCGGGGGGCCTCCAATGAGCGCACCGCTCCTGCTGCTCCTCTCCGGCCCGAACCTCACCCTTCTCGGCGAGCGTGATCCGCAGGTGTACGGCACGGCGACGCTCGCAGAGCACGTCGCCCGGGCCAGAGCGACGGCTGAGCGGCTCGGTCTCGTCCTCGAGCACCTGCAGAGCGATCGGGAGGGCGATCTCGTCGAGGCCGTCCATCGCGCGAGGGGCCGCGCCGACGCGCTCGTGGTCAACGCCGGCGCGATCACCCACTACGGCTGGTCGCTCCACGACGCGCTCGCGACCTTCGCGGGTCCTGTGGTCGAGCTCCATCTCTCGAATCCCGACGCACGTGAGCCGTGGCGCCGGCGGTCGGTGCTCGCCCCCGTGTCCGACGGGACGGTGGCGGGATTCGGTGGCGTCGGCTACGAGCTCGCCGTGGAAGCCGCCGCCCGCTTGCTGGGCGCGCCCGGCTCGCGGGCCAAGCGGGCGTAGATTTCAAGTAATGCCGCCGATATTCGAGCTCGACGCCCTGCCGGCGATGGACGTGCCGGGCCGCCTTCCACGCCTGCGCGAGCGTCTGGGAGCGGCGGGATGTGACGCGCTGCTCGTCACCAAGCAGGAGAACCTCCGCTACCTGACCGGGTTCACGGGCTCCGCGGGGATGCTGCTCGTCGCGCCCGCGAGCACCTTGCTCGTCACGGACGGCCGCTACCGGGACCAGGCGGCCGAGCAGGTCGCGGCGGTGGGCGTCGTGGCCGAGCTCGAGGTGAGCGGCCCGAAGGGCCAGCTCGAGGCGTTGGCGGCGGCCGCGCGCGGCCTCGGGCGTATCGGCCTCGAGGCGTCCTCGATCACCTGGGGCCTCCAGCTGCGGCTCGTCGAGGTGTTCGATCGATCCTCGCTCGTCGCGACGCGAGGGCTCGTCGAGGCGCTCCGTGCGGTGAAGGACGACGGCGAGCGCGCTCGGATCGAGGCCGCGTGCGACGTCGCCGACGTCGCGATCGCCCAGGTCAAGCAGCGACTCTCGGAGGGCTGCACCGAGGCCGAGTTCGCTTCGGAGCTCGAGGCCGAGATGCGCCGGCGCGGCTCGTCGGGCCCCTCGTTCGAGACCATCGTCGCGAGCGGGCCGAACAGCGCAATGCCGCACGCGCGACCGAGCGAGCGCGTCATCGGCGAGGGCGAGCTCGTCGTCGTCGACTTCGGCGCCACCGTCGACGGTTACCGCTCCGACATGACGCGCACGTTCTGCGTCGGGACGCTCGAGGCCGATCTCGCCCAGCTGGTCGACGCCGTCTTCGCCGCCCAGCGCGCCGGGCTCCGTGCCGTCGCCGAGGGGGTCACCGGCGGTGACGTCGACGCGGCGTGCCGCGAGGTGCTCACCGAGGCGGGCTACGGCGCGGAGTTCCTCCATTCGACGGGCCATGGCGTCGGCCTCGAGATCCACGAGGCCCCAGCGGTCTCACAGGGCTCGGCTGATATCCTCGCTGCCGGCACAGTCGTGACCGTCGAACCGGGCGCCTACCTCGCCGGCAAGGGCGGGGTGCGCATCGAGGACACCGTCCTCGTCGGGACGTCCGGCGGCCGCCCACTCACCAAGTCGACGAAGGACTACACCCTCTGATGGCGCTCTCGCTCACCGATCTGAAGAACGGCATGGCGATCGACCTGCCCGACGGGCTTTTCTCGGTCGTGGAGTTCCAGCACGTCAAGCCGGGCAAGGGCGGTGCGTTCGTGCGGACCAAGCTGCGTAACCTGCGGACCAAGGCGGTCGTCGAGAAGACGTTCCGGGCCGACGAGAAGGTCGAGCAGGCGATGATCGACAAGCGGGAGATGCAGTTCCTCTATCGCGACGGCGAGCAGTACGTGTTCATGGACAACTCCTCCTACGAGCAGCTCAACGTGGACGGCTCCTCGCTCGGCACCTCGACCTCGTTCCTGAAGGAGGGCGACTCGGCGGTCCTCGAGCTGTACATCGACGAGATCGTCGACGTGGACCTGCCGGCAGCCGTCGAGCTCACGATCGCGGAGACCGACCCCGGGCTGCAGGGCGACCGGGTGTCTGGCGCGCGCAAGCCGGCGACCACCGAGACCGGACTTGTCGTCCAGGTCCCGCTCTTCGTCAACCCGGGCGACCGGATCAAGGTCGACACCCGGTCCGGTGAGTACCTCACGAGGGCCTAGGGCGGACGAGGACGGGCCGGTCGCCGGCGAGCGCCGCCGCGCTCGCGAGCGCGCTCTCGGCCTGCTCTACGAGGCAGAGATGAAGGACCTGGCTCCCGAGCAGGTCCTGGCATCGCTTCCGATCCCGCCCGAGGCCTACGCCGAGGAGCTGTTCCTAGGAGTCGGCCGCCGAGCCGCCGAGGTGGATCGTCTCGTTGCGGAGAATGCCACTTCATGGGCCATCGACCGGATGCCGGCCGTCGACCGCCAGCTCCTCCGGCTGGCGACCTACGAGCTGCTCGACCGCCCGGACGTGCCGCTGGCGGTGATCATCGACGAGGCGGTCGAGCTCGCCAAGCAGTACTCGACGGACGACTCGGGCCGCTATGTCAACGGGGTGCTCGCCGCGGTGGCCGCTCGTGTGCGGCCCGGAGAGGCGAAGTCGCGATGAGCGGGCCCTCGGCCTACGAGCGAGCCGGCGTCGACTACGACACGCTGGACGCCGCGAAGCGCACCGCTCTCGCGGCGGCGCTCTCCACGACCTCGTTCCCACTCGCAAGGGGTGCTCGCCTCGACGACGCCTCACGCGGCGAGCCGGCCGTCGTGGTGGAGGTCGGCGGGGTCACCCTCGGCTTCGTCCTCGAGTGCCTCGGCACGAAGTCGACGATCGCCCGCGCCTACGAAGAGCTGTCGGGGGTCGATCGTTTCGACGCCATCGGCTACGACACCGTCGCGGCCGTCGTCAACGACTGCTGCTGCGTGGGTGCGCTGCCCTTCGTCGTCAACGCCTACTTCGCCACGGGATCGGCCAGCTGGTACGCCGGGTCGCGTCACGCTTCGCTCGTGGCCGGTTGGCGGCGTGCGTGTGCGGACTCGGGAGCGGCCTGGGGCGGCGGAGAGTCGCCCACGCTCGCCGGGCTGGTCGCGACCGACGGGATCGACCTCGCCGGCAGCGCCGTGGGGCGGGTCCCCGACGGCGTCGCCCCGCTGCTCGGCGCCGCGCTCGTCCCAGGCGACGAGATCGTCCTCGTGGCCTCGAGCGGGCTGCATGCCAACGGAGCCTCCCTGGCACGCGAGGTCGCCTCGGCGCTGCCGGCGGGGCTCGAGACCCCACTCGCGAGCGGCCGGTCCTACGGCGAGGCCCTGCTCGACGAGAGCGTCATCTACGTCGCGCTCGTCGACGCGATCCTCGAGCGGCGCGTGCCGCTGCACTACGCGAGCCACATCACCGGCCACGGGTTGCGCAAGCTCATGCGGGCCGACCGGGAGCTCACCTACAGGATCGACCGGTTGCCGGCGGTCCCCGAAGTACTGGCGTTCGTCGCGAGCGAGGCCGGTCTCACCGAGCGCGACGCCTACGCAACGCTGAACATGGGGTCCGGTTTCGCCCTGTACTGCGGGGCGGGCTCCGGCGCCGGCGTGGTCGAGATCGCCACCGAGCTCGGCTACGTCGCCGTGGTCGCGGGCGCCGTGGAGCACGGCCGACGACGCGTCGTGCTCGAGCCGGTCGGCGTCGAGTACGCGTCGGACGAGCTCGAGCTCCGCTGAGAAGGACATCGCCGCCATGCAGCCGACGGGCAAGCTCGCGCTGTTCGACCTCGACAACACCTTGATCGACCGGCAGGCGGCATTCTTGGGTTGGGCGCAGCATTTCGCACGTGAACGCAATCTCGGGGACGCCGCTATCGCCTGGATCCTCGAGCTGGACCGAGACGGCTTTGCCTCCCGTGAGGAGGTCTTTTCCCCCGTCCGCGAGCGCTACCACCTCGCCGGCGGCGTCGAGGAGCTGATCACCGAGTACCGGTCCAGCTACCCAAGCTTCATCGCCTCGGAGCCGTTGGTCGTCGCCGCGTTGGCACGCCTTCGCGAGGCGGGCTGGCGACTCGCAATCGTCACGAACGGTCCCCCGAGCCAGCACGAGAAGATCGACAAGGCAGGGCTCGCGAGCTCCTTCGACGCCTACTGCGTCTCGTCCGAGATGGGCTTCGAGAAGCCTGATCCACGCATCTTCGAGGAGGCTGCCCGCCAGTGCGGCGCTGAGCTGAAGCTCTGGTCCGAGGCATGGATGGTCGGCGACGCACCGGGGCCCGACGTCCAAGGTGGAGCCTCGGCCGGCCTGCGCACGATCTGGATGCACCGCGGCCGCTCCTGGGGGCAGCTCGAGCTTCGCCCCGACGCGACCGTCGGCTCGCTCAGCGAGGCGGTCGAGGTGCTCCTGAGCTCGCCGCGGCGGTGACGTCGTCCGCTACTTCAGCACTCACCTAACAGGCGAGCGAGCGCGTCGAGCGCCGGCACCACGTAGTACGCGCCGGTGAGGGGCACGGTATGGCGGGTGAGCGCGTCCCGCACGCCGTCAGGCACGCCGGCCATCCGTTCGAGCATTACCTGGAGCGGGTGCTGGGACCCGCAGAAGCCGACGAACATCGTCCCGTGACGCGTCGGTCCACCCCAGGCGGTGTTCCTGCGAAAGATTGCCAGCTCTTTCCCGTCCTCTTCGACGACGTTGCGCGAGACGTGGGAGTCGGCCGGCATCGCGGCCCCCTCCAGCTGGATGCTGTCACTCTTGGTCCGGCCGATGACCTTCTCCTGCTCCTCGACCGACAGGGCGGCGAAGCTGTCCAGGTGCTCCCACTGCTGGACGAGGAGCACGCTTGCGCCCACGCCGGGCCCCGCCGGCACCAGGGCGACGCCGGGCGCCTCGATCGCGGGCGGGTTCTCCGTCCCGTCGATGAAGCCGGTGAGGTCCCGATTGCGCTCGTGAACCCAGCCGGTCACCTCCGTCGCGACCGTGGCGCGCGCAGCGAGGCTGTGGATAGCGCCCGAGGCGCTGTCGAACACGACGTCGCGGCTCGGCCCGGCACACCAGATCCAGGCGTCGTGCTGGGTGGCGGGCATCGAATACGCGCCGGCCTGGATGGGAGCGAACGATCGAACGGCCGGCGGCGCCGCGTCGGGCGCGACCGACGCCCATAGCTCGGGGCGAAGCGCGACCACGGCGCTCGTTGCCACGAGAGGGGAGTCGGGGCCGTGGAGGGCGGCTAGGGCCGAGACGAGCGAGCCGGCGTCAGCACCTGGAGCAAGATCCAGCTCCACGTAGCAGTGCTCGGTCGTGCCGAACGCGAATATGCCGGACTGGGGTTGCACGAGTCGAGTCTGTCCCAGCCGAGTGTCCACCGCCACGCTCGTCAAGCGCGGCTGTCCATGACACACGGCGGTCGCACCGGCGTTACGATGCAGCGGTGCGTGAAACGGGTCCCGTGAGGCCCGTACGGACGACAGGGGAACACTTTGGCAGAGCGTGAAAGAAGGTCGGCGCGCCCGGGAGGGCGCGTTTTCGTCGCCCGTGCCCAGGTGATGGACCCCGACGACGTCCGCAGGGCCCTCGTGCGGATCGCGCACGAGGTGCTCGAGCGCAATCACGGAGCCGGGGACGTGGTGGTCGTCGGCCTCCAGTCCGGCGGGGTCGCTCTCGCCGAGAGGCTCGTGCAGCTGCTCGCCGATATCGACGGAGCCGAGGTGCCTTGCGGCAAGCTCGACGTGGCGTTCTACCGTGACGACATCTCGATCAGACCGGTGTCGCCGGAGGAGGTCACCCGCATCCCGGTCGATCTCACGGGCCGGGTCGTGGTCCTCGTCGACGACGTGCTGTTCACGGGCAGGACCGTGCGCGCGGCGCTCGACGCGCTGGGCGACCACGGGCGGGCCCGGGCGGTGCAGCTCGCCGTCATGATCGATCGCGGCCATCGCGAGCTGCCGATACGACCGGATTTCGTAGGGAAGAACCTGCCGACGCGGCGCGACGAGCTCGTCGACGTCAGCGAGGCGGGAGTCGCGATCGGCGACATGGTGGAACGGCTCGCCGAGCGCGACGTGGCTCCTGTGGATCTGGAGGACGGCCGGTGAGCGGGCGCGACCTGCTCTCGATCGCGGACCTCGGCCGGGAAGGGATCGTCGACGTGCTGAAGCTCGCCGACTCCTTCGCCGAGGTCTCCGAGCGTGAGATCCCGAAGGTGCCGGCGCTTCGTGGCAAGACGGTCGCGACGGTGTTCTTCGAGAGCTCGACCCGTACGCGGCTCTCCTTCGAGACCGCGGCGAAGCGGCTGTCGGCGGACACGATGACCTTCACGGCCGCGACGTCGTCGCTGTCGAAGGGCGAGTCGCTCCGAGACACCGTCGAGACGTTGGACGCGATGGGAGTCGACGCCATGATCGTGCGCCACGCCTGCGCCGGAGCGCCGAAGCAGGTGGCACGGTGGGTCCGAGCAGCAGTGGTCAACGCCGGCGACGGCCAGCACGAACATCCCACCCAGGCGCTGCTCGACTGCTTCACCTTGCGCGAGGCGCTCGCGTCGCGTGCGGGGGTCGAGCCGGCCGACGATCTGTCCGGCGTGCGGATCGCGATCGTGGGCGACGTGGCGCACAGCAGGGTGGCGCGTTCGTGCGTGCTCGCCTATGGCGCCCTCGGCGCCTCGGTCACCCTCGTCGGACCGCCGACATTGCTCCCGGCGACGACGGCGGGCTGGGGCGTGGAGGTGAGCAACGACCTCGACGAGGTGCTGGCCGAAGTCGATGTCGTCTACCTGCTCCGCCTCCAGTCCGAACGGCTGGAGGAGTCGCTGATCCCGAGCCTCGGCGAGTACTCCGAGCGCTACGGGCTGACCCGAGACCGGGCTCGCCGCCTTCGCCCGGAGCTGCTCGTCATGCACCCCGGGCCGATGATCCGAGGGGTCGAGATCGACGACGAGGTGGCCGACTCGCCGCGCTGCCTCGTCACGAGGCAGGTGCGAAACGGCGTGGCCGTGCGCATGGCGGTGCTGTTCCGCCTGCTCACGCTCGGCGACCGAAAGGCTAGCGACGATGGACAGGAGCGGCGCAGTGCCTGAACGGAGCGGACCGTCCCGGCTGTGCGTGCGCGGTGGCACGGTCGTCGACGAGCGGGGAGAGCGGCGCGCGGACGTGCTCGTCGAGGACGGCATCGTCGTCGCCGTCGAGGAGGCGATCGAGGTGCCGGCGGGGACGAGGGTCCTCGACGCGTCGGGATGCGCCGTCAGCCCCGGCCTCGTGGACCTGCACGCGCACCTGCGCGAGCCGGGACGCGAGGACGCCGAGACGGTCGAGACCGGGGCGCGCGCGGCCGCCCTCGGCGGCTACAGCGCGATTCTCGCGATGCCGAACACCGAGCCGGCCACCGACAGTGCCGCAGCGGTGAGGACCCTGCTCGCGCTCGGCGCCGGGGCGTGCACGGAGGTGGCCGTCGCCGGAGCGATCACCCTCGGGCGCGCCGGGGAACGCCTCGCCCCCCTGGCGGAGATGGCCGAGCTGGGCGTCAGGCTGTTCACCGACGACGGGCGCGGTGTCCAGCACGCCGGCCTGATGCGTCGTGCGCTCGAGTACGCCCGGCCGCTCGGGGTCGTCCTCGCCGAGCACTGCGAGGACGAGGAGCTCGCCGCAGGAGGCTTCATGCACGAGGGGGAGTGGTCGAGCCGCCTCGGCATCCCCGGACAGCCGGCTCTCGCGGAGGAGGCAATGGTTGCTCGTGACATCGCGCTGGTGCGCCTCACGGGCTCGCCGCTGCACTTCCTGCACCTTTCGACCGCCCGCTCCGTGGCACTCGTGCGCGCGGCGCGCGGCGAGGGTCTCCCGGTGACCGCCGAGGTGACGCCGCACCACCTGAGCCTCACCGATGCCGAGGTCGCCTCGTACGACCCGGTGTTCAAGGTCAACCCGCCACTGCGGACAGCTCAGGACGTCCTCGGCGTGCGCGCGGGGCTGCTCGACGGGACGATCGACGCCGTCGCCACCGACCACGCGCCGCACCGGTCCGACACCAAGGACGAGCCGTTCGACTCGGCGCCCCCCGGCATGGTGGGTCTCGAGACGGCGCTCGCCGTCGCCTACGGGGCGCTCTGTCTCACGGGCGACGGAGCCGCGTCCGGCCTCGGCTCCTGGAGCGTCCCGGACCCCGACGGCGCCGAGCGCAGTCCGGCCACGCTCACCCAACTGTTCGCCTGGTTGTCCTGGAAGCCCGCGCGCATCGCCGGCCTGGACGCCCGCAGCGGGCAGGGAGGACCGATCGCGCCGGGCTCGATCGCCCATCTGTGCGCGTTCGATCTCTCCGCTCGCTGGAAGGTGGACCCCTCGCGAAGCGCCAGCCGCAGCCGAAACACGCCCTTCGCCGGCCGTGAGCTCGTGGGCCGGGTCCGCCACACTGTCGTACGCGGCGAGGCGGTCGTCGTGGACGGCGAGGCCCAGCGATGAACGCCGCGACCCGTGCGGCCGCCCGGCGCGCGAGGCGTCCCCCGGCTCTGCTCGTGCTCGCGGACGGCACGAGCTTCGAGGGCGAGGCGATAGGAGCCCTCGCCTCCGGCGGGGCGCGGATCGCGACCGGCGAGCTCGTCTTCAACACCGCGATGTCGGGCTACCAGGAGATCATCACCGACCCGTCCTACGCGGGGCAGGTCGTCGCCTTTACCTCCCCCCACATCGGCAACTACGGGGTGAGCGCGGCCGATGACGAGGCGCGGCGCCCGTTCTGTCGGGCCATCGTCGTGCGCGACCTCGCGTCGCGCCCGAGCAGCTGGCGCTCGACGGGCGCTCTCGAGGACTTCCTGACGGGCCACGGCATCGGAGGGCTCACCGGCGTCGACACCCGCCGGCTCACACGTCACGTCCGCGAGGCGGGCGCCATGTCGTGCGCGCTCGGCACGGCCCCCGAAGCCGAGCTCCTGGCAGCGGCGCGTGCCGAGCCGGGGACCGAGGGGGCCGACCTCGTCGGTGAGGTGACGGTCGCCTCGCCCTACGAGGTGCCCGGCGGCCCGCTCCGTGTCGTCGCCTACGACTTCGGCATGAAGAGGACCATCTTGCACAACCTCGCCTCGTTCGCCTCGATCGAGGTCGTGCCCGCGTCGACGCCCGCCGTCGCGGTGCTCGAGCGCCGGCCAGACGGCGTCTTTCTGTCGAACGGTCCCGGCGACCCCGCCGCGCTCGGCCACCTCGTCGACACGATCAAGGGACTTCTCGGCGAGGTACCGGTGTTCGGGATATGCCTCGGTCATCAGCTCCTCGCGGCGGCGCTCGGCGGCCGGACCTACAAGCTCCCCTTCGGCCACCACGGCGCCAACCATCCCGTGCGCCGTGTCGACACGGGAGCGGTCGAGATCACGAGCCAGAACCACGGCTACGCCGTAGCCGAGGGCACCGTGGAGCGTGCGGACGTGACGCACGTCAATCTCAACGACGGGGTCATCGAAGGAATCGCCTGCCGGGACGTCCCGGCCTTCGGCGTGCAGTATCACCCCGAAGCCGGACCCGGGCCGCACGACGCCCGCTACCTCTTCGAGCAGTTCCGCCAGCTGATGGAGGTCCCTCGTTGACCAGGTCGCGCCCGCAGAGCCGGGGAGGGCCGCGCTGATGCCCCGGCGCGACGACATCTCGACGATCCTCGTCGTCGGCTCCGGACCGATCGTCATCGGTCAGGCATGCGAGTTCGACTACTCCGGCACCCAGGCGTGTCGCGTGCTGCGTGAGGAGGGGTACCGGGTCGTGCTCGCCAACTCCAACCCGGCGACGATCATGACCGATCCCGACCTCGCGGACCGCACCTACATCGAGCCGCTCGCCGTCGACGTGCTCACAGCGATCATCGAGGTCGAGCGCCCGGACGCGCTGCTGGCGACGATGGGTGGCCAGACGGCCCTCAACCTCGCGATGGAGCTGCACGCCGCGGGCGTGCTCGAGCGGTACGGGGTCGAGCTCATCGGAGCCAAGGTCGAGGCGATCGAGACGGCGGAGAACCGCGAGCAGTTCAAGGCCGCGATGACCGAGATCGGGCTCGCCGTGCCGGAATCGGGCTTTGCGCACGACCTCGACGAGGCGCTGGCGGTAGGTGAGTCGATCGGCTTCCCCATCATCATCAGGCCGTCGTTCATCCTCGGAGGCGCGGGGACCGGTATCGCCGACGACATGGACTCGTTGCGCGATCTTGCCTCCGCAGGCCTCGCGGCGAGCCCGATCACCGAGATCCTCGTCGAGAAGTCGATCGCCGGCTGGAAGGAGTACGAGCTCGAGGTCATGCGGGACCAGGCGGACAACTGCGTCGTCGTTTGCTCCATCGAGAACTTCGACCCGATGGGCGTCCACACCGGGGACTCGATCACCGTGGCGCCCGCCCAGACGCTCTCGGACGTCGAGTACCAGGAGATGCGCGACGCCGCGTTCGCCTGCATCCGCCGGGTCGGTGTGGAGACCGGCGGCTCGAACATCCAGTTCGCCGTGAACCCGGCGACAGGCGAGCGCCTGGTGATCGAGATGAACCCGCGCGTCTCGCGCTCCTCGGCGCTCGCGTCGAAGGCGACCGGCTTCCCGATCGCCAAGATCGCCGCTCGCCTCGCCGTCGGCTACCGGTTGGACGAGATCACCAACGACATCACGAAGGCGACCCCGGCGAGCTTCGAGCCGACCATCGACTACGTCGTGACCAAGGTGCCCCGCTGGGCCTTCGAGAAGCTGCCGGGCACGCCGGACAGGCTCGGCACCCGCATGCAGTCCGTCGGCGAGGTGATGGCGATCGGGCGCACGTTCCCCGAGTCCTTTCAGAAGGCACTGCGCGGCCTCGAGCAAGGGAGACTCGGGCTCAACTGCGATCCGGCGGAGGCGACGTATGACGCCATCCCGACAAAGGAGCTGCTCGCCGCCGCCGCCGTGGCGACCCCGCACCGGCCCTTCCAGGTCGAGGCCGTGCTGCGGCGCGGCGTCGGGGTGGAGGGCGTCGCAGCCGCCACGGGGATCGACCCGTGGTTCCTCGACAGGATCGAGGAGATCGTCGAGGCTCGAGTCGAGCTCGACGAGCTGGCCGAGACCGGTGCGGCCGGGCTCAAGTCGATCGACCGTGCGTGGTGGCGCCGGCTGAAGCGGCTCGGCTTCGCCGACGCCCAGGTCGCGTGGCGTCTCGGCGCGCTGGAGGACGCGGTGCGCGCCGCCCGGCTCGAGCACGGCGTCGCGCCGACCTTCAAGACGGTGGACACCTGCGGTGCGGAGTTCGCCGCGGAGACGCCGTACTACTACTCGACCTACGAGGACGAGGACGAGGTGCGACCGGCGAGCCGCCCCCGGGTCGTGATCCTCGGCTCGGGGCCGAACCGCATCGGCCAGGGCATCGAGTTCGACTACTGCTGTGTGCACGCGAGCATGGCGTTGCGGGCGGCCGGCTACGAGTCGGTCATGGTCAACTGCAATCCCGAGACGGTCTCGACCGACTACGACACCTCGGACCGCCTCTACTTCGAGCCGATCACCGAGGAGGACGTGCTTTCGGTGGTCGACGCCGAGCAGCGTGCCGGGGCCGGCGGGGTCGTCGGCGTCATCGTCTCCCTCGGCGGCCAGACCCCCCTGAAGCTCGCCGACCGGCTGCCGCCCGAGCTCGTGCTCGGGACGAGCGCCGCTTCGATCGACCTCGCCGAGGATCGCGAGCAGTGGTCCGCGCTGTGCGCCCGCCTCGAGATCCCCCAGCCCGCCGGGGGCGTGGCGCGCACCTTCGCCGAGGCCCGAGCCGTCGTCGAGCGGATCGGCTACCCGGCGCTCGTGCGCCCGAGCTACGT
>JAODBO010000087.1 GCA_025464005.1 Acidimicrobiaceae bacterium
GGCGAGATCTACGACGACGAGGACCTGAAGGCGCGCTGGGCGGAGATCATCCCGCTGTATGACTTCGAGTACGACCCGGTCGCCTCGGCGGCCCGCGTCGAGGCGGGCAGCTACCGCCACGAGACCCACAACTGGTGTCGCCAGAAGAACATCCCGAACTACGACCTGCGAGCAGCACTACCGGGCGTCACCTGCCCGACCTTGGTGATGGTGGGGCGCGCCGACTGGGTCACGCCCGTCGTGATGTCGGAGACGATCGTCTCCTTGGTCCCGAACGCGAAGCTCGTCGTGTTCGAGAAGTCCGGTCACTCGCCGCAGTACGAGGAGCACGAGCTCTTCCAGCAGACGATGCGAGAGTTCCTCGCCTCGCTACCCAGGAGCTAACTGGGGACCACGCTGCGCGGCCGGAGCTCCGGCTCGGAGTGCGACGGGGTCATGAGCGCGTAGGTCGAGCCAACCTGGCCCGACGCGCCTCCGTGGCGCCCGTCGGGAGTCAGCGCGAGGCAACGTAGCTCGGTCTTGAACAGATCGGGGAGCGTGGCTGCATCCGCGAGCATGGACCGGCACGCTTGCGTGGGGTCGATGCCGCGCCCCAGGTCGTCGACGATGCTTCTCGCCCCCGTGACGCGCATGCTCATCTCGCCCCGACCGGTGCATGCCGCACCGCCGAAGCGCAGGTCGCAGTAGTTTCCCGCACCGGGGATCGCCGAGTCGCCGACGCGGCCTGGATACTTCCACGGGTAGCCGCTCGTCGAGACGCCAACGCACATCTCGCCGGACGCGTCGAGGGCGATGACGTTGATAGTTCCCCAGGGTCCCGAGTGCGGAGCGAACCGCTTCATGAGCTCCATGGCAGCCATCCGGTAGTTGTCGTCACCGGCGGTGGCGCGTGTCTGCTCGCCCTCGACCGACTCCTCCGACGGGTCGAGCGCCTCGAGGAACAGCTTGCGAGCCTCGTCGGTGAGCAGCTGTGCCCGCTCGAAGCCGTTCTCCTCTGCGAACAGCTCCGCCCCCTCCCCGACGAGGAGGCAGTGCTGGGCGAGCCGCTCGAGGACGGCGCGCGCGATCGAGATGGGGTGCGGGTAGCCGCGGACAGCGCCTACCGCGCCGAAGGCGCGAGTCGAGCCGATCATCACGGACGCGTCGAGCTCGACCTCGCCCCGGGCGTTCGGCAGCCCTCCGGTGCCGACGTAATGGTCGGCGAGGTTGTCCTCGCAGAGCCGAAGTGCAACTTCGACGGCATCGAGCGCCGAAGCGCCCTCGCGCAGGAGATCCATCGCGGCCGGAAAGCCGATCTCGCTGCGCTCGCTGCCGATGATCGTTGGCGTCGTCGTCACCGTTGTGGCTCCTGGTCCTGTCGGGTCGGGGAGGGCATCTCTCTCCGGCGCTGCGTGCTTGCTGGCGTTGCGTGCTGGTCGAACTGTGTGGGTGCTGGACGCTCTCGCGGCTCGTCAGCCGATCGCGGGAGCCCGTCGCTCGACGGCGAGGAGCCGCTCGATCTCGGCGGCGGACGCGAGCAGGGCCATGTCGGCTCCGAGCGGTGCCGAGAGCTGCAGGCCGATGGGCATCCCGTCGTCGCTCCAGCCGCACGGGAGAACGATTGCCGGCGCCCCCGTGCTGTTGTAGGCGCTCGTGAACAGGCCCTCGGCCGCGCCTTCGGGCGTGTCGACCGGCGGCGTGGTCGCCGGAGCGACAAATGGAGCGGCGGGAGTCAACAGGACGTCCACGCCCTCATAGAGTGCTGCCACCGCCGGGAGCAGCTCTTCGCGGCGCGCCAGCGCGGCCTCGTAGGAGTCGCGTCCAACCTTCGACGCGCTCTTGAGGAGCCGCAGCGTCTCCGGCCCGTAGTGCGAGGGCGTGGCCTCGACCCGGTCCCCGTGGACCTGCCAGGCTTCGAAGAGCAGGATGTCCTCGAAACAGCCGAGCACCGCATCGAAGGCGCTCCCGTCGATGTCGACGACCGTGCTGCTCTTGCGGAGCAGCTCGACGGCAGCGTGCACCGCCCGCTCGACGTCGGGCTCGAGCGCAGTGCTCCCGATCTGCTCGGTGACGACCCCGATGCGCAGCGGGGCGCTCGGGGTCACGATCGCCTCGCCGGTGATCGCGGCGAAGACGCGCGCCGTGATCGCGACGTCGCGACCCAGCAGGCCGACGTGGTCGAACGAGGGTGACAGCGCTTCGACGCCGCGGAGGTCGATCGCCCCGTAGGAGGGCTTGAAGCCGACCGTCGCGCAGTAGTGGGCCGGGATGCGGATGGAGCCTCCCGTGTCGGTGCCGAGAGCGACGTCGCACGCCCCCACGCCCACGAGCGCGGCGGAGCCGCCGCTGGAGCCGCCGGCCGTGCGGCCGGTGTCGTAGGGATTGCGGGCTTCGGGCACGTCGGGATGCGTGGCACCGGCCGCATACTCGAGCAGGGACGTCGTGACATAGACCTCGGCGCCGGCCTCCCGGAGCGCGGTGATGACCGGGGCGTCCTTCTCGGCGGGAGCGCCGGCCATCGCCTCGGGGTTGCCGTTGCCCCGCGGGACACCCGCGACGTCGATGAGGTCCTTCACCGCGATGGCGACGCCGTGCAGGGGTCCGTCCTGGCGGCGCGACGGCGCCGGCAGGGTGTGCACGACCGCGTTGAGGGGTCGGCCGAGCCGTTCGGTGCGCTCGTAGGTGGCCAGCAGCTCGAGGTTGGCTACCTCGCAGGTGCGCTCGCCACGCTCGATGGCGTGAATGATCTCGCCGGCGTACGTCGTCAGCGGACCCGCCAGGTCGCGCATGAGGTCGTCGACCTCGGTCTTGCGCTTGCGGACCATGAGGTCCCGGTAGATCCCGCTGTGGGACTTGGCGCTGTTGCGGTTGAACGTGACGAGGCGAGCGAGGGACCCCTCGAGGTCGGACGGGTCGAAGCCGTCGAAGCTCTCGGGCTCGACCGGGGCCTGAGCGAGGACCTCGCGCGCCACCGCGAGCATGAGGGGCCTCCAGCGCGGATCTTCGAGCGAGTCAGCGATCGACAGATCGGAGACGGCTCCGGTGTAGAGCATGGCTCCGTAGGCTTCCTTGCCCCACAAGAAGCCCATGATGTTTTCCGTGGCCTCTGCGTAGGGCAGTGCTGCGACGAGCTCGCGGACCCGCGGGGTGATCTCGTGGATGTCGGGCTCGCCGACGCGGAACGTGCCGATGTTCCCCTGCATGATCCGGCCCGGTGCGAGCACGTCGGCCCCGAAGTTGACGAAGCTGACGACGACCTGCTCCCGGCCTACGGCCGCGGCGAGGATGTCGGCTGTCAGCCCGTTCTGGAAGCTGACCACGTAGCCGCCGGGCGCGATGCGTCCACGGAGCAGCTCGGCCGCCTGGGTCGTGTGGTGGCTCTTCACCGCGACGGCGACGTGCTCGATCTGGTCGGGAAGATGGTCCGGCGTGACCGCGATGGCCGGGACGGTGAAGTTCTCCACCGGACCCTCGATCGTGAGGCCGTGCTCGTTGATCGCCTCGACGTGAGCCGGGTCGGCGTCGCAGAGGAGGATGTCGTGGCCGGCTCGGATCATGTGCGCGCCGATCGTGCCCCCGATGGCGCCCGCTCCGACGATGGTCAGCTGCATCCTTAGGCTCCTGGGCTTGGTGGGGCTCGCCGGTCGGGCGGCTGCCGTCTGCTGCCTGCAGTCCGCCGGGGCGGAGCTGCATCGGCGCGCATGCGGAGGGGCCACCGGCCGGGAGCGCGTCCCCAAATGAGGGACACTGTGCACTCTATACACGCAAAGCGCCCGGGATTAGCCCGCCGGCGGCCCCGGCGCGGGCCCTCCGCCGCAGTCCTGCCTAGCCCACGGGGACGCCGGGCTCGAGCGAGGCAACGTCGGCCTTCGTCGCCTTGACGAGCACCGCCGATGCGATCGCCGCCAGGAGAAGGAAGCCCGTCGCGTAGACGAAGGCGACGTTGTACCCGTGCACGAGCGAGCTCGCCGTGGCCCCAGCCGAGTGGCCGTGTACCGCGATGTAGCCCGCCGTGGCCGACGCGGCGATCGTGTTCAACAGCGCGGTGCCGAGTGAGCCGCCCACCTGCTGGGTGGCGTTCACCATCGCGCTTGCCACGCCAGCGTCGTGCTCGCCGACGCCGATGAGCGCGGTGCTCGTCAGTGACACGAAGGCGAAGCCGAGCCCGACGCTCATCACGATCTCCGCCGGCAGCACGTGCGTCACGAAGCTGGAGTGCACGCTGATCCGGGTCAACCACGCGACGCCCACGGCGCCGGCGAGGAAGCCACCGCTCATGAGCGGTCGTGGGCCGACGCGCGGCAAGAACTTGCTCGCCATGCCGGCGGCGAAGACGATCCCGGCTGAGAAGGGCAGGAACGCGAACCCCGACTTGAGGGGCGAGTAGTGCAGTGTGCCCTGCAAGTAGTAGGTGAGGAACAGGAACATCCCGAACAGGCCGACGCCGGCCATGAACGAGCCGAGGAACGAGCCCCCGCGGTTGCGGTCGAGCATGACCCGCATTGGTAGCAGCGGGTGTGTGGTACGCAGCTCGATCATGACGAATGTCGTGAGCAGGACGATGGCCGCAGCGAGGAAGCCGACCGTCGACGTGGCCGACCAGCCGTGCTCGTTCGCCATGGTGAAGCCGTAGACGAGGGCGACCAAGCCCGCAGTGACGGCGGCTGCCCCTGGCAGGTCGTAGTGGCGATCGCCTTGCGCCCTGCTTTCCGAGACGATGCGGCTACCCGCGACGGCGGCGAGAATTGCGACGGGAACGTTGACGAGCAGGCACCAGCGCCACGACGCGTACTGCGTGAGTATGCCGCCGAGGAGCAGCCCGATCGCCGCTCCACCGCCGGCGATCCCGCCGTAGACGCCGAAGGCCAACGCCCGCTCCTTGGCCTCGGTGAAGGTAACGGTGATGAGCGAGAGCGCGGCGGGGGCCATGATCGCACCGAACGCGCCCTGGAGCGCTCGGGCGCCGAAGAGCATTCCCGCGTTCTGGGCCACGCCGCCGAGGGCGGACGCCGCGCCGAAGCCGATGAGGCCGACGACGAACATCTTCTTCCGGCCCATGAAGTCGGCGATCCGGCCGCCGAGCAGGAGCAGCCCGCCGAACGCGAGCGTGTACGCCGTGAT
Source organism: Acidimicrobiaceae bacterium (assembly GCA_025464005.1). Classification (GTDB taxonomy): domain Bacteria; phylum Actinomycetota; class Acidimicrobiia; order Acidimicrobiales; family Bog-793; genus RYN-46. Next base: position 5,101 of record JAODBO010000087.1, read on the forward strand.
CACCCACTGACGGTTCGCGAGCGAGATGTGGAGCGCGCGCTGGGCGGAGGGCAGCGCGATGTTCACGATCGTCGCGTCGAGCACGACCATGAGCTGAGCGACGGCGATGACAGCGAGCGCCTTCCAGCGTCTCGGGTCGAGCGTGGTGGCGGGTGGCGCCTCAACTGTGGCTTGCAGGGTGCTCATCGGGCTCTCCAGGGGGTCGGAGGGTGGGGTTTGGGGGTTTGGGCCTGCGTATCGGTGAGTCGGTGCTTCTCTTGTTACGCGACGGCTGCTACCTGCGGAGCATGGGGAGTGCCACGTCGTCGATGACGTGGCCGATGAACTGGTCGTCCAGCTCTCCGCCGTTGAGCGCGAGACGGCCGAAGACGAGGGCCTCGACGACCTCGATCATCGCTGTCGGGTCCGCCGCCGGCGGGAGCTCGCCGCGGGCGACCGCCCGCCCGACCATCGCGCGGACGACAGCGTGCTTCCGCTCGATGACGTGCACCCGCATCAGCTCGCTGAGCTCGGGATCGAGGCGCATCGCGCGCAGCACCCCGAAGATGAGCGCGGCATCGGTGTTCGTCGTCGAGCCCGCCCCGACATGGAGGAACTCGATCAGGTCCTGGCGGAGCGAGCCCGTGTTCGGTTCGATCTCGTCGCCATCGGGGCACTTGCGACGACGCACCGCCTCGGCGACGATCTCTGCCTTTCCGGACCAACGACGGTAGATCGTTGCCTTGCTCGCCCGGGCTCGGGTCGCGAGCGTGTCGATGGTCAAGCAGTCGTAGCCGACCTCGATCAACAGGTCGACCGCAGCGTCGAGGATCGCTTGCTCGCGTAGTTCGTCTCGAGGTCGCCCTGCGGAATGACCGTCGGCCTGCTGTTCGACATCTACGACCACTGCCGTCCTCCTCGGCCCGTCGCCGGACTCGCCGCGCGACTCTCGTCCCTCCGCGACACCATGCTGCGATGCCATCTACAACGACAACCATCGATAACGGTACGAAACGGTGTCGTATTCCTACCGTAGTGGGCTCACTTACGAAACGCAACGGTTTCGTTTCCATTCCTAGGACCGCCCTCGAGGCCGTCCGGACGGGCGGTCAAGAGTTGCGCGCTCGACGCTAAGGTTTCCTGCGCGAGTTATGTGTGGGAGGAATATCTCCGCTCGAGGCGTGTTCCACCACGTACTGATCCGTCGGACTAGGAGGAACAATGGCCGACTTCACCCAAACTCTTCCGCTGCTCCCACTCACCTCAGGTGTTGTGCTGCCTGGGATGGTCTTCACGATGGCGCTCGAGACCGACGAGGCGCGCGCCGCGGCTGACGCGGCGGGCTCGGTCGGCGGCCGGCTCGTCCTCGTTCCCCACATCGACGGCCGTTACGCGCGCGTCGGGGTGATCTCCGAGATCCTCGAGACCGGTGAGCTCCCCGGCGGCTCGCTCGGAATGGTCGTGCGCGGGGTCGAGCGCTCGGCCATCGGCACGGCGGTCCCGGGCACCGGAGCGGCGCTCTGGGTCCAAGTCGAGCCGCTGCACGAGGGCATCACTACGCCCGCCGTGCACGACCTCACACGCGAATACCGGGCAGTGCTCGAGAACATCCTGCTCAGCCGCGGTGCGCGCCGGATAGCCGAGCAGCTGCGTGACGTGACCGAGCCCTCGCTGGTCGCGGACATCGCCGGGTACTCGTCCGACCTCACCCTGGCCCAGAAGGTCCAGGTGCTCGAGACGGTCGACGTCGAGGCGCGGCTGCGGCTCGTGCTCGGTTGGGCTCGTGAGACGCTCGCCGACATCACGCTTCGCGAGCGGATCAAGACCGACGTCGAAGAAGGCATGGAGAAGACCCAGCGCGAGTTCCTGCTCAGGCGCCAGTTGGAGTCGATCCGCAAGGAGCTCGGCGAGCTGGACGTGGAGGCCGAGGGCGGCTCTCCCGAGGACTATCGGGCGCGGGTGGCCGAGCGCGACCTGCCCGAGCAGGTCCGGGCTTCGGTCGTACGGGAGATCTCGAAGCTCGAGCGTACGAGTGAGCAGAGCCCCGAGCACGGCTGGATCCGTACCTGGCTCGACACCGTGCTCGAGCTGCCGTGGGGAGTCGAGAGCGAGGACGCGCTCGACGTCGGCGCCGCAGGCCGGATCCTCGACGAGGACCACGACGGGCTGGGCGACGTGAAGGAGCGCATCCTCGAGCACCTCGCCGTGCGCAAGCTGCAGACCGAGCGCGGGCTCGCACCCGTCGGGAGCCGCGGCGCGGGTGCCATCCTCGCCCTCGTCGGCCCTCCCGGGGTGGGCAAGACCTCGCTCGGTGAGTCCATCGCGCGTGCTCTCGGGAGAAAGTTCGTCCGGGTAGCGCTCGGTGGCGTCCGTGACGAGGCCGAGATCCGGGGTCACCGTCGTACGTACGTCGGGGCCCAGCCGGGTCGCCTCGTGCGGGCGCTGCGGGACGCCGGGACGACGAATCCCGTGATCCTTTTCGACGAGGTCGACAAGCTCGGCACGGACTTCCGCGGTGATCCCGCGTCGGCGTTGCTCGAGGTGCTCGACCCCGCGCAGAACCACACCTTCAAGGACCACTACCTCGAGGTCGAGCTCGACCTGTCGAAGGTGCTCTTCATCGCGACCGCGAACGTCCTGGACACGATTCCGGGTCCGCTGCTCGACAGGATGGAGGTCATCCGCCTGGATGGCTACACCGAGGACGAGAAGGTCGCGATCGCCCGCAACCACCTCGTCGCGCGCCAGATCGGTCGGGCAGCACTACGGCCCGAGGAGCTGGAGATCGCGGACGAGGCCTTGCGGCTTATCGTCACTGACTACACGCGTGAAGCAGGCGTACGGTCGCTGGAGCGCGAGCTCGGCCGATTGCTGCGCAAGGTGGCGACGAAGATCGCGGCCGGAGAGGTTGCTGCCCCGGTAGTTGTCGGGGCGGAAGATGTGCGCACCTGGCTCGGTCGGCCGCACTTCTTCTCCGACGCCGCGGACCGGACGAGTGTTCCGGGCGTCGCGACCGGACTGGCGGTGACCGGTGCCGGCGGCGACGTGCTGTTCGTCGAGGCGACGTCGATGGAGGGGCCCGAAGGTCTCACCATCACGGGCCAGCTCGGGGAGGTCATGAAGGAGTCGGCGGAGATCGCTCTCTCCTACGTGCGCTCGCACGCGGGTGCGCTCGGCATAGACCCTGGGGTCTTTGCCGGCCGGCGCTTCCACGTGCACGTTCCCGCAGGCGCCGTCCCGAAGGACGGTCCGTCCGCGGGGGTCACGATGGTGACGGCGCTCGTCAGCCTGCTACGTGGGGTCCCGGTGCGCTCGAGCGTCGCGATGACCGGCGAGGTCACGCTCCGCGGCAAGGTCTTGCCGATCGGCGGCGTACGCCAGAAGGTCCTCGCAGCGCACCGCGCTGGGCTGACCGAGGTCGTCCTGCCCAAGCGGAACGGTCCCGACCTCGAGGATGTCGCCGAGGCTGTGCGGGAGGAGATGACCTTCCACCTGGCCGACGACGTCGCCGAGGTACTGGCGGCAGCACTCGGAACAGTTGAGCACGCCATCGAGGGCGAGCGGCAGCGGGGCGCCGCGTAGCGGCCACCCCGCGTGGGCGGGCGTCGTCGAGGCGGTAACGCCCAGCCGACGCCATGGCAATGACCGGCGGCCGGATCACCCTTTTCGGGTGGTCCGGCCGCCGGCGCGTCGGTGGATGGTCAGCGAGCGAGGCCCTGGGCCAGCCGGTAGTAGGCCTGGTTCCAGCGCAGCTCACGCATGAAGCTCCGAGCGGTGGTGCTGTCGTCGATTCGGACCAGCTCGACCCCGGCCATGACCGCGAGGTCCTCGAGGGACTCGATCCCCACCGCCGTGCACAGCGCGGTGTGGTGCGGACCGCCGGCGCTGAGCCAGGACTCCGCCGAGGTCGCGAGGCTCGGCGCCGGCTTCCACACGGCGCGGGCCACAGGCAGTCTCGGAAGAGGGGCGTCGGGGGGGACGATCTCGACGTCGTTCGCGACGAGCCGGAAGCGATCGCCGAGATCGAGCAGGCCGACGACGAAGCCCTTGCCGGGCTGTGCGTCGAACACGAGCCTGACCGGATCCTCGCGGTTGCCGATGCTGAGCGGGTGGATCTCGCAGCTCGGCCGACCGGCGGCGATGCTCGGGCAGACCTCGAGCATGTGCGCGCCGAGGATCTTCGGCTCGCCGGGGCCGAGATGGTACGTGTAGTCCTCCATAAACGAGACGCCACCCGGCCGGTTCGCACCCATGACCTTGAGGATCCGCACCAGCGCCGCCGTCTTCCAGTCGCCCTCCCCGCCGAAGCCGTAGCCGTCGGCCATGAGCCGCTGGACCGCGATTCCCGGTAGCTGGCGCAGACCGCCGAGGTCTTCGAAGTTCGTCGTGAACGCCGTGAAGCCGCCCTGCGTGAGGAAGCTCCGCAGGCCGACCTCTAGCCGGGCCGCATAACGCAGTGACTCGTGACGGGCGCCTCCGACGGTGAGCTCTGGAGCGACCGCGTAGCTCTGCTCGTACTGCTCGACCACCTCGTCGACCGCGGCAGGCGGCGCGTCGTCCACGGCGGCCACGAGGTCGTTGACGCCGTAGGTGTTGACCGACACACCGAAGCGGATCTGCGCCTCGACCTTGTCCCCCTCGGTGACGGCCACGTCGCGCATGTTGTCGCCGAAGCGGGCGAGCCGCATCTCCTGGGCGGCGTGCCAGCCGGCTGCCGCTCGTGCCCACGAGCCGATCCGCTCGCGGACACCGCGGTCGCTGGCGTGACCGGCCACGGTCTTTCGCCGCAGCGCCATGCGCGTCTCGATGTAGCCGAACTCGCGGTCGCCGTGCGCTGACTGGTTGAGGTTCATGAAGTCCATGTCGATCTCGTCCCAGGGCAGGGAGAGATGCGCTTGGGTGTGCAAGTGCAAAAGCGGCTTGCGCAGGGCGTCGAGCCCAGCGATCCACGCCTTGGCAGGGGAGAAGGTGTGCATCCAGGCAACGACGCCGATGCAGCTGTCGGAGGAGCTCGCCTCGACACACGCGCGGCGAATCTCGCTCGCACCGGTGAGGACCGGCTTCCAGGTGAGGCGGACGCCGATCTCGGGGCCCGCGTCGAGCATCGCGACGATCTCACGGGACTGCTCGTCCACCTGACGCAACACCGCGTCGCCGTAGAGCGCTTGGCTTCCGGTGAGGAACCAGCATTCGAGGTTCTCGTCGGCAATGTTCACCGGGATCTCCGTTCACTGTGATGTTCGGACGTTCGTCGCCATCTCCATCGACGCTCGTGTCGATGGTACTGACGGCGGCCGCGCGCCTTGGTCATGACGTTTCGAGGCGGCTCGCCGAGGTGGCCGGACCAGCGGGTGGCTGGATTAGGTTGTGCCGACGGGACGAGGAGCAGTATGAGCGAGAGAACGAGCGCATCCGAAGCCGGCCTGGTAGCGGGGGCCGGGCATCTCGCTCGACGAAGCGCGCAATGGTTCGGAGTGTCGGGACGCACGGGCTTTCTTCACCGGTCCTGGATGCGGGCCGAGGGCTTCACGCCGGAGGTGTTCGACGGGCGACCCGTCATCGGCATCGCCAACTCCTTCTCGGAGCTGACGCCGTGCAACTCACACCTCGACCGGGTCGCCGAGGCGGTGAAGCGCGGGGTGTGGCAGGCGGGCGGGTTCCCGCTCGAGTTTCCGACGATGAGCCTCGGTGAGACGCTGCTGCGGCCGACGGCGATGCTGTATCGCAACCTCATGGCCATGGAGGTGGAGGAGAACCTCCGTGCGAACCCGCTCGACGGGGTCGTGCTGCTCTCCGGTTGTGACAAGACCACGCCGGCAATGCTCATGGGCGCGGCGAGCGTCGACCTGCCCGCCATCCTCGTCACGGGCGGTCCGATGCTGCGAGGCCGTTGGCGAGGCCACGACATCGGCTCCGGCACCGACGTCTGGCGCCTCACCGAGGAGCACCGCGCGGGACGGCTCACTGCCGAGGACCTGCTCGAGGCCGAGACGTGCATGAACCGTTCGAACGGCCACTGCATGACGATGGGGACCGCCTCGACGATGGCGTGCATGGCCGAGGCGCTCGGCATGTCGCTCAAGGGCTCCGCGGTCATCCCCGCGCCCGATGCCGGGAGGATGCGCATCGCCCAGCTCGCCGGCCAGCGCATCGTCGAGATGGTGCTCGAGGACGGCCCGCGGCCGAGCCAGGTGCTGACGCGGGCGGCGTTCGAGAACGCGATCCGCGCGAATGCGGCGATCGGAGGCTCGACCAACGCGGTCATCCACCTCATGGCGATCGCCGGGCGAGTCGGTGTCGAGCTCGAGCTCGAGGACTTCGACCGGCTTGTAGCCGACGTGCCGCTCCTCGTCGACCTCATGCCCTCCGGCAAGTGGCTGATGGAGGACTTCCACGACGCCGGCGGGCTGCCCGTCGTCCTCGCCGAACTCGCCGGCGCCGGCCTAATCGACCCCGCGGCACTGACGATCAGTGGCAAGTCGATCGGCGACCAGGTGGCGGGAGCCACGAGTTGGCGTCCCGACGTCGTGCGCTCGATGGCCGCGCCCGTCCAAGAGGCTGGTTCGGGGACGGCGATCCTTCGGGGCAACCTCTGCCCGGACGGGGCCGTGATCAAGATCTCTGCAGCCACTCCCGAGCTGCTGGCACATCGCGGGCGGGCAGTCGTGTTCGACTCGCTCGAGGAGTACCTCGTCGCCAGCGAGCGTGACGACCTCGACGTGTCCGCCGACGACATCCTCGTACTGCGATACGCCGGGCCGCGTGGCTATCCGGGCATGCCCGAGGTCGGCAACATGCCACTTCCGGCGAAGATCCTGCGGACGGGGGTCACCGACATGGTCCGGATCTCCGATGCCCGGATGTCCGGCACCGGGTACGGCACGGTGGTGCTACACGCAGCTCCGGAGGCCGCAGCGGGCGGTCCGCTCGCGCTCGTGCGCACCGGCGACATGATCGAGCTTGACGCGTACGCCCGCCGGCTCGTCATGGAGGTCTCGGACGAGGAGCTTGCCTCCCGTCGGGCTCTCTGGACCGCTCCCGAGCCGGCTTCGCGCCGTGGCTGGACGCGTCTCTATGTCGACCACGTCCTCCAAGCAGACAAGGGCTGCGACCTCGATTTCCTCGTCGGATCGAGCGGGGACACCGTGCCGCGGGAGAACCACTGAGCGGCCATCTCGCGCACGAATCACGCCGTCTCGCGAGTTACTGCCGACTAACGTCTTCGGCTTTGCCGGCCTCCCGCTGGCCGAGGTAGCTGCGAAGTATCCGCTCGACGACCTGGGTTAGCGACACTCCCTCCCTCCACGCCTTGGCCCGCGCGCGGTGCCGGAGCTCGACGTCGACCTGGACCGTCGAGGGGCGCCGTCGCACGCCCGGCGCCATCGGCTGGCGCTGGCGGGGGTAGAGCGGTGGTGGTTGGAGGTTCCCGACGGTTACCCGGACCTCGGCCGGCACCCGGCGGACGCGGGACTGGACGGCCTGTCTCGAGATCCCAAGCGCGTCGGCCAGCGTCCTGAAGGGCCAGCCGAGCTCGTGCAGGTGCGCGAGCGTGGCGGAGAGGAGCTTGCCGTCGCCGCTTGCCCGCAGCTCCTGCAGGAGGCTCGAGGTCTCCTCCGATAACGCCAGGCCGCCCGTCGTGCCGCCCGGCCTCGTGTCGGTCCGCCGTGGCTGGCGGGGCTCCTTGGTTGCTCCGGGCAGGTGCAGATCGACAGCATGATCGACGTAGTCCGTCAGCCCCTGGTTCACCACGTCGCTGAGCGTCCGCCCGTCGTGGGCGAGTCGTGCCCGGACATCGCGCCAAAGCGCGGGATCCAGGCGGAAGGTCAGGAGTGGGCGCGTGCCGCGCTCGGCTACCGCCTCGTCCATCTCTCCGGCCGATCTCGGAAGCCTTCGCTGGCTCCTGCCATCTCGACCCCTCCTCGTCGACAGGTATCGACTTGATGGCGTATTCGTTCGCGACCATATCCTCGCAGCTTGCAAGTTCATAATGGCGTGCGTGCTCGCATCCCCGACGAGGCGGTGTCAGTGCGGACAATTCCCGGACGGGGCGCCGGAACCGGAGCTACGCTCCACGGGGTGCCTGCAGGAGACTTCGCCCTACACCGGCGGATCAAGCGACGAGGGCGTCGCCTGAAGTTCCCGTATAGCGCTCGCCGGACAGAATCTCATGCGGACCCACAGTCGTTTGACGACTGCGCGGAGATGTATGACCGGCGAGACCAGGCGACTGGCGGCTTCCTCACGGACTGGCTCGACGGTGTTCTGAACAGCCGGAGCGGAGAGACCGCGATCGACCTGGGCTGCGGCACGGGGAACGTGGCGGCGATGCTCGCCGAGAGGTACACGCACGTAAGGGCGATCGACCTCAGCCAACCGATGATCGATCTCGCCCGGCGAAAGCACGGCGATACGATCTCCTTCGAGCAGGGCGACCTGACCGAAGTCACCGGTCAGTATGACCTCGTGGTGAGCATCATGACCCTGCACCACGTGCCAGACCTGCCGGCTGCTCTCGAACATATTTCCGAGCTAGTGGCGCCGCGGGGCCTGGTTATCTTGATTGACAATGTTGGGTCGACACCCATCAAGTCAGACGTCGTGAAACGGTGGACTGTCTATCGCGGGGCATCCTTCTCGCTCCTCATGGACGTGCTGGGGGCATGGAGACGATTCAGGGTGCGGACTGACCGAAGGTGGGTCGACCATCTTCTGAGTGACCATTTCCTCAGCGAGGAGGAATTCGCGGAGATCTACGGTGGTGCTTTGCCGGGAGCCGTCATCCGGCCCAAGGGCGGTCTCTATACCGCGGTGTGGAAACGGCCTGGGGACGCCGCTGCGACGGGCGAAGACTCGTCGTCGGCTTGAGCGCTGCGCCTGGACCTATCTACCCCGTCGCGCTGTCGCCCACGAGGTGGGCCGCCGACCTCGCAGCGATGCGCGAGGGGGAGCTGGACGTGCTCGTCGTCGGGGGAGGCATCGTCGGGGCCGGATCCGCGCTCGACGCCGCTAGCCGGGGGCTGCGAGTCGGCGTGGTGGAGGCCCAAGACTGGGCGGCCGGCACCTCCAGCAGGTCGTCGAAGCTGATCCACGGTGGTCTGCGCTATCTGCAGATGCTTGACTTCGTCCTCGTGCGCGAGGCGCTGCGCGAGCGGGCGGTGCTGTTGCGGACGTCGCCCCATCTCGTGCACCCGACGCCGTTCCTCTATCCATTGCGCCATCGAATTTGGGAGCGGGCCTATGTCGGGAGCGGGGTGCTGCTCTACGACCTCCTCGCCCGGTCGTCGGGGACGTCCGGCGGGGTGCCGTTCCACCGCCAGCTGTCGCGTCGACGGGCGCTCGCACTCGCGAGCTCGCTCCGCCCGGATCTCCTCGTCGGCGCGATCCAGTACTACGACGCGCAGGTGGACGACGCCCGCCATACCCTGTCGGTGCTGCGGACGGCGGCCGGCTACGGGGCGCACGTCGCCAACCGGGTGCTCGTCACCGGCTTGGTCCGTGACGGCGACGCGATCGCCGGCGCCCGCCTCTGTCTCGTCGAGACGGGCGAAGAGATCGAGGTGCGGGCCCGGGTCGTGCTGAGTGCCACCGGGGTGTGGACCGAGACGATCGAGTCCCTCGCCGGGCGTGGGGGCGCCATGGCTGTCCGGCCGTCGAAGGGCATCCACCTCGTGGTGGGGCGCGACAAGATCCGGTCGGAGACAGCGCTCATCCTTCCGACGGAGCAGAGCGTGCTCTTCGTGCTCCCCTGGGGCGAGCACTGGCTCGTGGGGACGACGGACACCGAGTGGGACTTCGACAAGGCACGGCCCGCTGCCAGTGCTGCCGACGTCGACTACCTCCTGCGCGAGCTCAACAGCGTGCTCGTCTCCCCGCTCGCTCGAGAGGACGTCGAGTCCGTCTACGTCGGCCTTCGCCCGCTGATTGCCGGAGCACAGGACAAGACGACCAAGCTCTCCCGCGAGCACGCCGTCGGGCGTCCCGCGCCCGGGCTCGTGGTCGTCTCCGGAGGCAAGTACACGACGTACCGGGTGATGGCCCGCGACGCGGTCGACGCGGCGGTGGAGCACGGAGGGCTCGACGCCCCGCCGTCGCGTACCGAGCAGATCGGGATCGTCGGTGCCGAAGGGTTCGCCGAGAGCTGGCAGGACCGCAGTCGCGGCGCCTCGGAGCACGGCCTCGAGCTCGCACGGTACGAGCGGCTGCTCCGCCGGTACGGCTCCCTCGTGGACGAGGTGCTCGCCCAAGCTCCCGGAGGATCGCTGACCGAGCCCTTGGCGGGGGCGCCGGGCTACCTTCGGGCCGAGGTCGTCTACGCCGCGACCCACGAGGGCGCTCGCCATCTCGAGGACGTGCTGGCTCGAAGAACGAGAGCGGCGCTCGACGCCCCGAACCGCGGGCTCGACGCGGCGGAAGAGGTGGCAGCGTTGCTCGCGGGCCCCCTCGGCTGGGACGGCGCGACCACCGCTCGAGAGGTCGAGGACTACCGGGCCCAGGTCGCCGCCGAGCGGCTCGCCGAGTCGATGGCGGACGACGCTGCGGCCGACGCCACAGTGCGAGCCACAGCGCCGCTGTTGACCCTGCCGTGAGCGCGGGCGCCTCGCACGTCCTCGCGCTCGACTCGGGCACGACCGGCACGACCGTGCTCGTCGTCGACGGCGAGGGGCAGCTCGCCGGTAGCGGGTACGCCGAATTGGCCCAGCACTTCCCGCGTCCCGGATGGGTGGAGCACGATCCGGCGGAGATCTGGAGCGCGGTGGTCGGGGCCACCTCGGCCGCGCTCGAAAGCGCCGGTCTCACTGCAGCCGACCTCGCCGGCGTCGGGATAGCCAACCAGCGCGAGACGACGGTCGTCTGGGAGCGCTCTAGCGGCGAGCCCGTCTACCGGGCGATCGTGTGGCAGGACCGCAGGAGCACGGAGATCTGTCGGCGCCTCGTCGCGGACGGCGCCGGGCCCCTCGTCTCGCAGCGGACCGGTCTGCTGCTCGACCCGTACTTCTCGGCGACGAAGCTGGCGTGGCTCTTCGAGCACGTGGACGGCTTGCGCGCACGTTCCGAGCGGGGCGAGATCTGCTTCGGGACGGTCGACTCCTGGCTGGTGTGGAGGATGACCGGCGGGGCGGTGCATGCGACCGACGTGACGAACGCGTCCCGCACGCTGCTCATGGACCTTGCCGAGGTCGACTGGGACGACGAGCTGTGCGCGCTCTTCGGCGTGCCGCGCGCGATGCTCCCGGAGATCCGTCCGAGCTCCCACGTGTTCGGGGAGTGCGACTCGGAGCTGTTCGAGGGCGCCCACGTGCCCGTGGCTTCGGTCGTCGGCGACCAGCAGGCCGCGCTGTTTGGCCAGGCGTGCTTCGAGAGGGGCCGCACCAAGAACACCTACGGCACCGGCTCCTTCGTCCTGCAGCACGCCGGCATCGCGCCGCCCGCCGAGCGTGGCTCCCTCGTCGCGACTCTCGCCTGCACGCCGGACGGCTCGCCGGCCGAGTACGCGCTCGAAGGATCGATCTTCGCCACCGGCGCGGCGGTGCAGTGGCTGCGCGACGGGCTCGGGATCGTGCGCGAGGCGGGTGAGACGGAGGCGCTGGCGGCGAGTCTCGACGGCAACGACGACGTGTGGCTCGTCCCGGCGCTCAGCGGGCTCGGCGCGCCGGTCTGGGACCCGAGCGCACGCGGGACGCTCCTCGGGGCGACGAGGGGGACGACTCGCGCTCATCTCGCGCGAGCGGCTCTCGAGAGCATCGCCTACCAGAGCCGGGACGTTCTCGAGGAGATGGCCGCGCTCGGCCAGCCCGTCGCGGAGCTTCGGGTCGACGGCGGCGCGGCCGCGAACAACTGGCTGATGCAGTTCCAGGCCGACGTGGCCGGGGTGCCGGTGGACGTCGCCACCCGCAAGGAGACGACCGGGCTCGGAGCTGCCTACGCCGCGGGTCTCGCTACGGGCGTCTGGGCCGACAGGGCCGAGCTCGAGCGATTGCGCCGCTCGTCCCGGAGGTTCGAGCCGGCGATGTCCGCGACGACGCGCGACGCACTGTACGAAAGGTGGCTGCAAGCACGCTCCCGGGCACTCGGGTGGGCTCGCCCGGACGCCTGAGCCGAGTGGCGGGACGGCACGCGGGCCTCGACGGCGTGATCTCGCACCGCGTCTGCCCCCGAGGTCCGCCCCCCAGGCGCCGGCGATGAGGGCGGGCGCTACCCTTCCAAGGTGAGCGGCCGTCACCTTCTCGGTCTTCCCACGACCCGCTCCGCGCGCCGACTCGTCGTGTCGTTGTCCGCCGCGACGCTGCTTTTGTGGATCGGCGGGAGCGCGATCCTTCCGCTGCTCCCGACCTACCTCCGTCGGCACGGCTCGGATCCCGCGCTCGTCGGGGTCGTGATGGCGGCCTACTTCGCGGCCAGCGTCGCCACCCAGTATCCGGTGGGTCGGCTCTCCGACCGTGTCGGCCGCAGGCCGGTCGTGCTCGCGGGTCTCGTCGTCTTCGCAGTCGGGAGCGTGGGCTTCGCCGTCGCTACGGGAGCCGGCCCGGCCATCGTCTGCCGGGCGCTCCAGGGCATCGGGGCGGGCGCAGTCACGGTCGCGGCGGCGGCGACGATCGGCACCGAGGTCGCGCCCGCGGAGCGTGGCGCAGCGTTCGGCGCGCTCTACGGGAGCCAGATGCTCGCTCTCGCCATCGGTCCGCTCGTGGGCAGCATCGTCGGCGAGCAGTCGATGGGACTGCTGTTCGTCGTGGCGGCCATCGCAGCGATCGTCGCAGCGATCCCCGTCCTCGCCGTCGTGCCCGCCGGGCGTGCCACGCTCCAGGGCCCCGACCCCGCCTGTTACCAGCAGGAGGACGCGGCCGCGCGAGGCGACCGCCGAGAGCGTCTCGACGAGCTCGAGGCGTTGGCAGCCTGTTTGCCGGGCGGCGTCGCGAACGTCGCGCCCGCACGCGAGCGTCCACAGCGCAGCCGGCTCCGGCTGAGCGCGGCGTTCGTCGGGGTCCTCGTCGTTTTCGGCGCGACCGGCCTCGTCGGCGGCGTCTACGAGTCCTGCTGGACCCTGTTGATGGTGTTGCGTCACGCGTCGTCCTTCCAGATCGGTCTGTCCTGGACGCTGTTCGCGCTGCCCTTCGCCGCCCTCTCGGTCCCTGCCGGCCACCTCGCCGACCGTTACGATCGGCGCAGGCTCGTCCTCGTCGCGCTTCTGTGCTCGGCGGGGTTCTGCGCGCTGTACCCCTTCCTCCACTCGGTCGTGCTGCTCGTCGTCTTCTGCACCTTCGAGGCGGTCGGCTCGGTCGTCGGCACGCCGGCCGCCGTGCTCGTGCTCACGAGGTCGGTGCCCGCGTCTGCCCAGGGGGAGGCGCAGGGAAGCGTAGAGACGGCGCGCATGGCGGCCACCGCGCTCGCCGCGGCGGCGAGCGGCGCTCTCTTCGGCGTCGACCCGCTGCTCCCGTTCATGATCACGGCGGTCGTCGTCCTGCTCGCCTCGATCGGGATCGCCGTCGCCTGGCGTTCCCTACCCATCGCCGAGGGCCCCGAGTTCGGTTCCGAGCCGGTCGTCGCAGGGTCGGTGACGTGACCGGCGCCAGTATGGCGATCGCTCCCGGCGCCGGGCGGCGCGTGACCGCGCTCGTAGCCGTTGCGGGCGTCGCCGAGGCGGTGAACTTCGCCCGGCGCGCGCTCGGCGCCCTCGTTCGGCTCGAGTCGGTCGACCTTGTCGAAGCCGAGGGGGTCGAGCTCGTTGCCGAGGCGGCAGGCACGCACCCCCCGCTCGCCGGCCGGGCGATGCTCGTGCTCGAGTGCGCGAGCGAAGAAGCGCGTGACAGCGGGGCCGAGGAAGAGCTGCGGAGCTTTCTCGCCGCCGCGCCCGAGATCCGTGGCTTGCTCGTCGCCGCGGACGGTCGCGACCGGGACGAGCTCGCGTCGTGGCGGGACGAAGTGCCGCGAGCCCTGGCGGCCGCCGGCGGCGTCGGGGGGCTCGCCGTGACGGTGGAGCCTGGCGAGGTGCCGAGCCTGCTCGCGCTCGCGCGGACAGAGCTCGCCCTTGTCTCACCGTCCGCGATCCTCGTGGCCCACGGAAGTCTCGTCACCGGCTGCATGCACCTTGGCGTCATCGCCACGGTGCCCGGGGCGGGCCGCTTCGCCACCGTGCTCGATCCGAGTCGCGTCGACGCCGCGCTGACTGCCGCAGCCGTCCAGGTGGGGGGCGAGCGTGCCACCTGCCGGCACCGACTGGACCGAGCCACCGAGAAGCGCTGGTAGGGTCGCTGCCGTGGGATCTCTCGTCGAGGGCATCGTCGTCAGGGGTGACGGCCGCGGACGCCTGCTCGGCTTCCCGACGGCCAACGTCCAGCCGTCGGGACCGGTGGAGCTCCCCGATGACGGGGTGTTCGCGGGCTGGATCGAGCTCGAAGACGGCTCAGTGCACGTCGCGGCGATCTCGGTAGGCCGGCGCCCGACCTACTACGAGGACGGCGCGCTGCTCGTCGAGGCCCACCTGCTCGACTTCGACGGCGATCTCTACGATCAGCACGTGCGAGTCGAGGTCGGTGAGCGTGTCCGCGGCCAGCTCCGTTTCTCCTCGGCCGAGGAGCTCGTGGCCCAGATCGAGGCGGACGTGGCCACGGTGCGCGCGGTAACGGGATCTTGCTCGCTGCTGGGCGAGAGCAATCGGGCGACCTTCGACGAGGGCGATCGGGCGATCGGCTAGCGGTGATCGGCTGACACAGACGCGACCCGTTGACCGGGCTCGCGTCTGAGGCCGCAACGGCGCACGCGGCAGCACCCACTGGTACCTACTTCATCGTGGGGCAGACGCGCGCCGACAGGATCCGTCGGGAACCCCTGCACACGCCGACGTCCGACGCGACGAGCAGCTGACAGCTGCTCGCCCGCGCGCTTTCGCCCGCGCCGCGGTGACGACCGCTCAGTCCCGAGGCTCGGCGCGGGATCTGTGCGGGAGGGGACGCGTTCAGCCGCCGGGCGAGTTCCTACGAGAGCCGTAGGTCACGTCCGAGGTTCCCGAGGTGCCGTCACCATGGAGGAGCTCGACGCCCAGCTTCGCGACTACCGGTGACGCCTGGCGTATCGGTACGCTTCGGACGTGCAGAGCAGGTGGTTCTCGTCGCGCTCGCTGGTCGCGCACCTGGCGGTGATCATCTGGGTGCCCGGGTGCGCCGCTGCGGCCTGGTGGCAGGTGACGGTCGCGCTGGCAGGTGACCGCCTCGCGTACCTGTACTCGGTCGAGTGGCCGTGCTTCGCGGTCTTTGGTGTCGTCGTCTGGTGGAACCTGATCCACGACGACCCGGACTCCGTCGGTGCGCGCGCGCTCGGGCGCGCACGCCGCTCGGGCGTCGCAAAGGCAGCGGTACAGGCGGAGCGGCACGCGGCGCCGGTTCCGATCGACGCGATCGAGCGGATCAAGGACGCGGAGGCAGCCGACCCGGCGCTCGCCTCCTACAACGACTACCTCGAGGAGCTGGGATCTCGTGCCCGCCCGACCGGATGGCGACGGTCGGGTCGTGCACCGCGCGCCGCCGCTGTGCCCGAGCGTCGCGTGACCCGCCCGTAGCGGCTCTCGGCCGGCCATCTTCAGCCAGAACCTCCCAATGTCCGCTCCGAGAACGCTCGAGCCCGTCGTGGGCAAGGTGACGCCGCTGATGCGAGGGTGGTTCCACGTCGCGGCCCTCGCCGGCGTGCTGGTCGCGGGTCCGCTGCTCATCGCTCGTGCGCACGGAGCCGCGCAGAGCGCGGTGCTGAGCCTGTACGTGTTCTCGATCGCTTCGCTGTTCGGGGTCAGCTCGGCATTCCACCGCATCACGTGGTCGCCGTCGGCGCACCGCCGTCTCCGGCGCGCCGACCACGTCACCATCTTTCTCGCGATCGCCGGCACCTACACCGCCGTCGCGTACCTGGCACTGCACGGATGGGCTCGTACGCTGGTGCTCTGTGTCGTCTGGGGTGGCGCAACGGGCGGCATAGCGCTTCGTCAGCTCTGGCTCGACGCGCCGAAGTGGGCCGTCGCGGTGCCCTATGTGGTAGTCGGCTGGTCGGCGCTGGCCGTCGTGCCCCAGCTCGTGCGGGGTCTCGGGGGTCCGGGATTCGCGCTCGTCCTCTTGGGCGGGGCCTTCTACACGGCCGGGGCCGTGGTCTATGCCCGCCGCCGGCCCGATCCCTTCCCGCAGGTCTTCGGCTTCCACGAGATCTTCCACGCTTGCACCGTGGTGGGCGCGACGCTGCACTTCGTCGCCGTCGCGGCCTACGCGTTGCCGCGCTCTTGATCACCGGGCGGCGCCTTGGCGCGGCGGTGGAGCGATACCGCATAGCTGGCGCCGGGTAGGAACGGGGCACGCTCCCAGGTGCCCCAACGCTCGACCAGCTCGAGATCGGCTCTCGCGGCGAGGTCGTCGTAGGTGGCGAGGTCGAGACCGTCCGCGGTGAGTGAGAAGCCGCATACGAGCGGTCCGCCGGGACGTAGGTGGGCTGCAAGGCGAGCCAGCACGCGGGCTTCCGAGCCCTCAGTGAGGAACACCATGACGTTACCGGCGAGCACGACGGCGTCGAAGGTCCGACCGAGCGACAGCTCCGCCAGGTCGCCCTCTACCCAGTCGAGCAGGGGAGCCCGCTCGCGTGCTCGCGCGAGCATCGCGGGGTCGAGGTCGACGCCGACGACTTCGATGCCGCGCCGAGCAAGCTCGACGGCGACTCGTCCGGTTCCGCAACCTGCGTCGAGGACCGATCGAGGGCCGAGGCCGGCGACGAGATCCGCCTCACCGTGGACCGCGTGGCCGCTCTCGGCCAGCCTCTCGAATCGACGGTCGTAGGCGGCGCCCCGGTCCCGGTCACCGGTCAGCCACGGGTTGTGTTGGTGCGGGTCGTTCGACGAATGAGCATCGCTCATCCGGGGGAGCATACGGTGAAGACCCGCGCCTGGCCGGTTGACGGTCACCGACCCGAAACTCGAGATCGAGCGCTCGCGGAGCGCACCTGCGCGAGATCGCGCTTGACGCGGTCGGTGGTCGGCTAGAGACTCACTGCACTCACCGACGACTCTTGATGG
>JAODBO010000094.1 GCA_025464005.1 Acidimicrobiaceae bacterium
ACACCGTGGCGTTTTCGCCAGAGCAGGCCCACGAGGTCGGCGCACTCCTGCGTGCGACGGGAACCTCCGACGTTGTTGACGCGCATCTCGTCGTCATCGCCGCGAAGACGGCATCGACCGTGCTCACGTCGGACGTCGGTGATCTTCGACCGCTGTTGAACCAGCTACCGGTTCCGGTCTCGCTGCGCCGCGTCTGAGGTCCAACCAGCCGTCGCTGGAGCTGGGGCCGAATAGCGGGCCATTTTGCGTCCCAGTGCTCGCAGCCAGAGATCGTGTCCATGGAGCGGCGACGGGCGAGAGTCGCGACGAGCTTCGCTTCGTCCTGTCGCCAGGCCCCCGCGCCCTCCGATATCTACACTTTCGACGAATGGAAATTCGATGCGCAGAGTGCGGATGCGTAGTAGATCGCCGAGTGCGGGTGACCGCTTGCGACGACGTCGGCTGCTGCTGTCAGGACCTGCCGATCCGAGAAGATCCACGAGGCCCTGTCGGTCGAAACTGACCCCGAGCGAGGTGCGTCACCGATTTGACGCTCCCTCCCGCGCTCGCGATAAGGCCGGGTCCTTGATCCGCATGACCTGCGGCCGCGCGCCCTACAGCCGCAGTGCCTCGAGGGCCGCTAGATAGCCTTCGGTGTACGTCGGGTACTGCGCGACCTGGTCCAGCAGGATCTCGAGCGGGATCTCGGCGCGGATGGCGAGGGCCGCTTGGTGGATCCATTCGCTGGCGAGGGGGGCGACCGCCCACGCTCCGACGAGGACCCGGCGTGCCCGATCGACGAGGATCCCGAGCACGCCGAACGGCTCTTGTTCGTAGGTCCACGGCCTCGAGATCGCCTCGGCGAGGTCGACCTCGGCCGATGCAACCTCGATGCCTCGCCGGGCTGCCTGCGCGGCGGTGAGCCCGACGGCGGCGATCTCCGGGTCGGCAAAGACGACGCGGGGAATGCCCTCATAGGAGGCAGAGCGAGACCGGCCGAGGATGTTGTCGGCGACGATCCGGCCCTGATACATCGCCACGTGCGTGAAGAGCGCCACGCCCGTGACATCGCCCAGTGCCCAGAGACCCTCGGCCGCTCGACAGTGGTTGTCGACGGCGATCGCCCCGCGCTCGTCGGGCGTCACGCCCAGGTTGGCCAGGCCGAGGTTCTCAGTGTGCGGCCGCCGCCCCGTGCCGAGGACGATCACGTCGGTCTCGACGCGGCTGGCGTCGTCGAGCTCGACGGTCGCACTCCCGCCCGACCGGGTAACACGCCGTGGCTGTCGGCCGGTGCGCACGTCGATTCCGTCGTCGGCGAGCACGCGCCTCACGATCTCGCCCACGCGGGGCTCCTCGCGGTCGAGGAGCCGGTCGCCACGCTCGACAAGGGTGACGGCACAGCCCATGCGAGCGAGAAACTGGCCGAGCTCCACGCCCACGGCGCTCCCCCCGAGGACGACGGCCCGAGCGGGGATCTCGCGAAGCGTCGTCGCCTCGCGGTTGGTCCACACGTCGTCGCCCTCGAGCCCCTCGACCGACGGGCGGATCGGCGCCGAGCCGGTCGCCACGATGATGTGGTCCGCCTCGAGGACCTCGTCGTCGACGACGACCCGACCGGGGCCGACGAGGCTCGCCATGCCCTTCACCACCGTCGCGCCGCGCTGCTCGTACCCGCTGACCTGCGCTGCGTCGTCTAGGTGACGGATCATGTAGTCGCGATAGTCCCGCAGCGCCGGCCAGTCGATCTCCGGACGGCTCGTCCCGGCGGTGCGCGCCGCGGCGTTCCGGGCCTCGGGAGGCCGAAGGAGCGTCTTCGAAGGGATGCAGGCCCAGTAGGCGCACTCGCCACCTATGAGCTCACGTTCGACGACCGCGACGCGAAGTCCGGCGTCCAGCAACCGTCCGGCGGCCATCTCGCCGCCCGGGCCCATACCGATCACCGCGGCGTCGAAGCGCTCGCTCACGATTCGAACCTATCGCCGGTGGGAACAGCGCGCTCAGGTAGGCGTCGTGCCCTCGCCTAGATCTTCGAGCCTCAAAGGGTCCCGGTGATGGCGCTCACCCGGGAGCTCATCTGCTCAGGAAGCCTCGATGGCCGATGACCCGCGCCGGTGTTGCCGGCCTCGACCCATGGCCAGCAGGCGGCCGAGAAGGTCCTCAAGGAGGTCCGGTTGGAGCGGGTCCGCTATAGGAACTGCCGGCCGCTCATTAGAGGATCTGCCGGTCAGTTTGTATAGTATTTGCCGGTCGCACGGTATAGTATTTGCCGGTCGGAGGAGATGGGCGTGACGCGAAACTACCTTCCGCGAGTGGCGGACGGCGAACTGGCGGCGAGGCTGTCGTCGGCTGGCGCCGTGTTGATCGAGGGCCCGAAGGCATGCGGCAAGACGGCGACAGCGACCCGGGTGGCCCGCAGCGTGGTCCGCCTGGACGTCGACGCGGGCTCCCGTGCCCTTGTTGCGGCAGCGCCGGACCTGTTGTTCGCCGAGGAGCCGCCCATCCTGTTCGACGAGTGGCAGATTGAACCGGCGCTATGGGACCTCGTCCGCCGGCAGGTCGACGACCGGTCACCATCCCGCGGTCAGTTCATCCTGACCGGGTCGGCCACCCCGAACGACGACGCTCGGCGGCACTCGGGAGCCGGGCGCATCTCGACGCTGCTGATGCGCCCCATGACCCTGCACGAGGGTGGCCACTCGGCCGGCACGGTGTCCCTGGCGGATTTGTTCGCCGGCGCCACCCCAGCAGCCTTGGATCCTGGTGTGACCGTCCCCCAGTTGGTCGACCGCATCGTGATCGGCGGATGGCCCGACCTCATCGAGGCTGGTGTCGAGGACGCGCAGCAATGGCTGCGGGATTACCTGCGCAATCTGCTCGAAGTCGACGTCCAGCGCTTGGGCGTGCGCCGCGACTCGGCCAACCTAGGCAAGCTGCTGACCGCACTCGGCCGCGCAGTCGGCACCGAGACGACGGTGCAGTCGCTGGCCAAGGATGTCGGGGGCGCCGACGGGCCCGCCGACCGGGACACCGTGCACGCGTACTTGAAGGCGTTGGGCCGGCTCATGGTCGTGGAGGACGTCCCGGCCTGGGCGCCGCACATGCGATCAACTACGCCGCTGCGCAAGTCATCGACCCGATACATGACCGACCCGTCCCTCGGCGTAG
The DNA here is from genome assembly GCA_025464005.1 of Acidimicrobiaceae bacterium. Classification (GTDB taxonomy): domain Bacteria; phylum Actinomycetota; class Acidimicrobiia; order Acidimicrobiales; family Bog-793; genus RYN-46. Next base: position 3,145 of record JAODBO010000094.1, read on the forward strand.
CCGCCCTCGGTGTCGGCCCGCAGCAACTGCTGGGTGACCTCAACGCCGCTGGGTTCCACTTTGAGGCGATGGTCGTCCGGGACCTGCGCGTCTATGCCCAGCCCCTCCGGGGCAGCCTCAGCCACTGGCGAGACAACAACGGCCATGAGATCGACGTCATCGTCGTCTTGGACGACGGCCGCTGGGCGGCTCTCGAGGTGAAGATGAACCCTGGGGACGTCGATGAGGCCGCCCGCTCGATGCTGCGATTCCTGGAGAAGGTGGACATCACAAAGGTCGGAGAGCCTGCCTTCACCGGCGTAATCACGTCCCGTTCACCTGCGTACCGCCGGCCAGACGGCGTGTTTGTCATCCCGGTGGCAGCGCTCGGGCCCTGATCACTCAGGAGCACTTCGCGACGCGGTCCCGCGTCGAACAGCTGACCGCAACGGGACCGGGCAGTCGACCTCGATCGCCAGAAGATCGGGACGGCTCCAGACAGGAGCCCGGCGCTTAGCGCGTATCCACGCTAAGTCCCCAGCGGTGCCGGACTCAGGAAGCCTTGACCTCAGCGGTCCTGCGCACGGGCTTGGTCACCTTGCCGGCACGGATGCACGAGGTGCAGACGTTGATGCGGCGCGGCGAGCCGCCGACGAGCGCGCGAACCCGCTGGATGTTGGGGTCCCAGCGGCGCTTGGTCCGCCGGTGGGAGTGCGACACGTTCATCCCGAAGTTGGGGTGCTTGCCACAGATCTCACATACAGCTGCCACGACGACCTGCCACCTCGCTCGCGCTGCACGCGCATCTCGACCGGACGGGACGCCGCCCATACCGTCCGGGCGACTACCTGCCCGGGGACCGGCCAGTGAGATTACCATCCTCGGCCATGGACCGGCGCACCCCGACCCTTGGCGCTCGCACCATCGCCGACGCGATGGTCGCCCTGGCCCGACTGCTCCAGGTCCATCAGGCCACGATCAACCGGCTGAACGTCTTCCCCGTCCCCGACGGGGATACCGGGACCAACATGTCGCTCACCGTCGAGGCGGTCGTCGCCGAGATCGGGGCGCCCGAGGACGTCGCCGAGGGCGCGCCGGCGATGCGGGCGGTGTGCGACGCGATCTCGCACGGCTCGCTGATGGGGGCGCGGGGCAACTCGGGCGTCATCTTGTGCCAGGTGCTGAGGGGCATCGCCGGCTCGTTCACCGAGGAGCACCGGGAGCAGCTCGGGCCGCGCGAGCTCGCCGACGGGCTCGCGTCCGGCGCGAAGGCGGCGCGCGAGGCCGTGCTCCGCCCTGCCGAGGGGACCATCTTGTCGGTCGCCGACGCCGCCGCCGCTGCCGCAACCAGCGCGGCCGAGGCGGGTGTCGGGCTCGTGGAGGTGCTCGAGGCCGCACGCGCCAGCTCGGTCGTCGCGCTCTGGCGCACCCCGGACCAGCTCCCCGTTCTCGCCCAGGCTGGCGTCGTCGACGCCGGCGGCGCAGGCCTCGTCTTGCTCTACGACGCGCTCCTCCAAGCGGTGGACGGACGGCTCCCCCCCGACGAGCTGGAGCTTCCGCCGGACGTCGTCGCGACGCTCTCCTCCGCGAGCCTCGACCCGGGGAACGGACGCTCCCACGGCGAGTCGGCCCTGGCCGAGCTGCGTTATGAGGTGATGTACCTCCTGCACGCCCCCGACGAGGCGATGCCGGCCTTCAAGCAGGTCTGGGCCGGTATCGGCGACTCGATCGTGGTCGTCGGCGGCGACGGGCTGTGGAACTGCCACATCCACACCGACGACATCGGCGCGGCGATCGAGGCGGCGCTCGACGCCGGTCGCCCCCGCGACATCCGGGTCACGGACCTGTCCGAGCAGGTCGAGGAAGAGCAGTGGGTCCGCCAGGCGGAGCCGGCCGGGCCCGTGGAGGCCGTGGAGGGTCCCGCCCCGGTGACCTCCGTCGTCGCCGTCGCGACGGGAGGCGGGGTGCAGCGCATCTTCCGCTCCCTCGGCGTGCAGGCGATCGTCGCGGGTGGGCAGTCGATGAACCCGTCGACTGTCGAGATCCTGGCCGCGATCGAGAGCGTGCGCGGCGAGGAGGTCGTCGTGCTGCCCAACAACTCGAACATCCGGCCCGTCGCGGAGCAGGCGGCGGCCATCGCCACGAAGAAGGTCCGAGTGGTCGCCACCCGGGGCATGCAGGAGGGGTTCGCCGCGCTCCTCGAGTACGACCCGCAAGCCTCCGGCGACGAGAACGCCGAAGCGATGGCGCTCGCCGCGGAGCGCGTGGTCGCCGGCGAGGTCACCCGTGCGGTGCGTTCGAGCCGGAGCGCCGCAGGCCCGATCGAGCCCGGCGACTTCATCGGGCTCTCCCGCTCGGGGGTGGTCGCGGTCGCCGCCACGCTCGGCGAGGCGACGTGCGCGCTGCTCGCCGAGCTCATCACCGCCGACCACGAGATCGTGACGCTCATCGAGGGCCACGGCGTGACGGCGGCGCAGAGCCGTCGCGTGAGCGAGTGGCTCCACGAGCACCATCCGGGGATCACGGTCGAGCGTCACCACGGCGGACAACCGTTGTACCCGTTCCTCATCTCGATCGAGTGAGCCAGCGCCTCGCCCGACTCGACGAGATCCCCGTCACCGAGCTGCGGGGGGTGGGCCGCCAGAAGGCGAGCGCGCTCGGCGCGCTCGGCATCACGAGCCTTCTCGACCTCGTCATGCACTACCCGCGGCGCTGGGCCGACCGCACGGCCATGGCGACCATCGCCGAGCTCGTCGAGGGCGAGGAGGTCTCGGTCCACGCGACGGTGAGGCGTTCCTCGCTCCGTCACCTGCGAGGTCGCCGCACGATGGTCGAAGCGGTCCTCGTCGACGGGTCGGGCCCCACGCTCTCGATCACCTTCTTCAACCAGGCGTGGCGCGCCTCACAGCTCGCAGCCGGGGCGGCGGTGGTCGTGAACGGGCGGCCGACGGCGTTTCGGGGCGGTCTCCAGATGACGAACCCCCGCCTCGACGTGGTCGCCCGGCCGACGAGCGCCGGAGATTCGTCGCCGAGCGAGAGCTCGCCCGCACGACCGGTGCCAGCCGACGAAGCGGCCACCGTGGCGGGGCGCCACACCGGCCGGATCGTGCCGATCTACCCGCAGTCCGACAAGGCCGGCATCGCCTCGCACGAGATCGACGGCTACGTCGCCGCCGCGCTGGAGCGCGCGGATCGGGAGGACGCGTTCGCGGATCCCCTCTCGGCTCGTCGGCGCTTCGAGCTCGATCTCGTGAGCCGCGCCGAGGCCTTCCACGAGATCCACGAGCCGCGCAGCTTCGAGGCCAGAGACGGGGCGAGGCGCAGATTGGCCTTCGACGAGCTCTGGCGCCTGCAGGTCGCGCTCGTGATGCGCAAGCGGGCGGCCATGGCCGCGGCGCGCGGCATCCGCCACGAGGGCGACGGTGAGCTCCTCCGGCGCTTCCTGGACCAGCTGCCCTTCCCGCTGACCGGCGCCCAGGAGCGCGCGATCGCGGACGTCGGGCGCGACCTCGCGGGACCGTATCCGATGCACCGGCTGCTCCAGGGTGACGTCGGCTCCGGCAAGACCGTCGTCGCGCTCGCGGCCCTGCTGCGCGGGGTCGAGGGCGGCTACCAGGGTGCTTTCATGGTCCCGACGGAGGTGCTCGCCGAGCAGCACCTCCTCGCCTCACGCCGGCACCTCGGCGGCCTTTCCACGGCGGACCCGTCCCGCCTCGGCGGGACGAGGGAGGTCGCGATCGAGCTGCTCACGAGCCGGACCGGAGCGGCCGAGCGGGCGAGGATCACCGCCGGCCTCGCGAGCGGGAGCGTCGACATCCTCGTCGGGACCCACGCTCTCCTCACCGAGGACGTCCGCTTCTCCTCGCTCGGGGTCGTCGTCGTCGACGAGCAGCACCGCTTCGGCGTCGAGCAGCGGGCGGCTCTTCGCGAGAAGGGAGCGGCCGGGCATGACCCGGACCTGCTCGTCATGACGGCGACACCGATCCCGCGCACCGCGGCGATGACCGTCTACGGCGACCTGGACTCGACCGTGCTCGACGAGCTCCCGCCGGGTCGCACCCCCGTGCGGACGCAGTGGATCGACGACCCGCTCGCGGAAGGACCCGTCTGGCAGCACGTGCGTGACGAGGTCGCGCTCGGCCACCAGGTCTACGTGGTCTGCCCGCTCGTCCGGGCGGGGGAGCAGCCCGATGACGCGGAGGAGGGCCCCGAGCTGGACGAGCCCGAGGAGGACCGTGACGCCGGGGCGGACCGGTCCTCTGAGCAGGGGGACAGGGTGCTGCGCTCCGCGGTCGAGGAGCACGCTCGACTCGTGGGCGGCGAGCTCGCGGGCTGTCGCGTCGGCCTCCTGCACGGCCAGCTTCGCCCGAGCGAGAAGGAGGGCGTCATGGCGGCCTTTCGCGACGCCAGGTTGGACGTGCTCGTCGCCACGACGGTGATCGAGGTCGGCGTGGACGTCGCCACCGCCACCGTCGTCGTGATCGAGGACGCCGATCGCTTCGGCATAGCCCAGCTCCACCAGCTGCGCGGCCGGGTCGGACGCGGCACCGTCGCCTCCACGTGCTATTTGCTCTCGCCAGCTGTCGAAGACACCCTCGCCGGCCAGCGCCTACGAGCGCTCGAGGCGACGACCGACGGCTTCGAGCTCGCCGAGGTCGACCTCGAGCTGCGTGGCGAGGGCACGGTGCTCGGCGCGCGCCAGAAGGGCCGCAACGACCTGCGGCTGGCGTCGTTGCGCAGAGACCGGGACCTCGTCGACGAGGCACGAGCCCTCGCCGAGTCGGTGCTCGACACCGACCCGGGTCTGGCCCGGCACCCGCTGTTCGCCGAAGAGCTGCGCCTCTTCGTCGGCGAGGAAGAGGCGGCCTACCTGTTCAAGAGCTGATCCGCGGCCTGTCGCGTCGCCGATCTCGGGCACGGCGGCGCTAGGTTGCCAGCGTGCGCGTGATCGGCGGGGAGGCTCGCGGCCGTCCCCTGAAGGCGCCCGCTTCGGCCGCGATCCGTCCGACGTCGGACCGGGTGCGCGAGGCCATGTTCGACGTGCTGATGTCGCTCGACGCTATCGAGGATGCAAGCGTGCTCGACTGCTTCGCCGGCTCCGGGGCGCTCGGCATCGAGGCGCTCTCGCGCGGTGCGGCCACCGTGACCTTCGTCGACTCCGATCGCGAGTCGGTGAGCGCGGTCGAGGCGAACCTCGAGCGAGTCGGCTTCGCTCGACGCCCCGGCCTGAGGGTGGTGCGCGCGGAGACGCTCGGCTTCCTCGCGAGCTCCCACACCCACTACGACCTCGCGCTTGTCGACCCGCCCTACCGCTTCGCCGAGTGGGGCGTGCTGCTCGACCGGCTGCGGGCGCGCACCGCCGTTCTCGAGTCGAAGGGCACCGTCGAGGTCCCCGAAAGGTTCACCGTATACAGGACCTACCGCCACGGCGGTACGATTCTCACTGTGGTGACCGAGTCGGACCCACCCGAGCACGTCCAGCAGAGTGCGGCGGGGATGGGCGAGGAGGCTTCGACGTGACGACGGCGCTCTTCCCCGGGTCGTTCGATCCCTTTCACAACGGCCATCTCGAGGTGGTCGAGCGGGCGATCCGGCTGTTCGACGAGGTCGTCGTGGCGGTCGTCCGTAACCCTCAGAAGTCCGAGACGCTCTTCTCCGTGACCGAGCGCGAGGAGATGATCAAGGAGAGTCTCGGTCACCACGAAAAGGTGCGGACGGTCTCTATGTCGACCCTCGTGGTCGACGTCGCCCTCACCGTCGGCGCCGACATCATCGTGAAGGGGCTGCGCGCCGTGTCCGACTTCGACAACGAGCTTCAGATGGCACAGATGAACAAACAGCTTTCCGGGATCGACACCCTGTTCATTCCCACGGGTTCCACGCACTCGTTCATCGCGTCGCGCCTGATCCGCGAGATCGCGCGCTACGGCGGCGACGTGAGCGCGTTCGTGCCCGACGCCGTGCTGAGCAAGATGAAGGGAAGATTCGGTGAGTGACCTTCACCCCGACGAGGAGTACCAGCCGGCCGTTGCCCCGGACCAGGTAGACGTCGACGAGCTGCTGCAGGAGCTCGTGACGGTCGTGGAGCGGGCGAAGTCGATGCCGCTGTCGTCCTCCGCGATCATCGCCCGCGACGAGGTTCTCGGCCTGCTCGAAGCGGCTCGGGCCGCGTTTCCCGCGGAGCTGCAGCGAGCCCGCCGGGTGCTGCAGGACCGCGACGAGGTCCGTGTCCGCGCGGAGCGCGAGGCCGCCGAGCTGTTGGACGAGGCCCGCGCCCAATCCGCGTACATGGTGCAGCGCGCCGAGGTCGTCCGACAGGCGCGACACCAGGCGGACCGGATCATCGAGGACGCCGAGTCCGAGGGCCGCAAGATCCGCCACGAGGCCGACGACTACGTCGACCGGAAGCTGGCGGCCTTCGAGATCGTCCTCGACCGCACGATGCGCACGGTCCAGGCGGGCCGCGAGCGGCTGACCGTCCTGCCGGAGCTCGACGACGAGCTGGACGCCGCCGTCGGCCGTCCCGACGGCGGGGAACGGCCCGAGGAGGGCTTCTTCGACCAGGACCGCTCGTGAGCAGCGCGCCGGCGCTCGGAGCGCACAAGCACCGCGACCGCCCCTTCGTCGTACAGGTCGCCGGCCTGTTGCGCGACCCGGGCTCGCGACGACGGGTGGAGCTGAGCGCCCCGATCGACGATCTCGCGGTGAGCGGTTCGCGGGTCCCAGACGGAGCGCCCGTGACGATCGAGGCCCTGCTCGAGTCGGTCCACGAGGGCATCCTCGTCACCGGCACGGTGAGCGCGAGCTGGGAGGGCGAGTGTCGGCGGTGCCTCGAGCCGGCCCGGGGCGAGCTCAGGCTCGACGTCCGTGAGCTGTGCGTCGAGGAGGGCGACGTCGAGACGACGTACGCCTTGACGGCCGACGAGCTGGACCTGGAGCCGATCGCCCACGACGCGTGTATCCTCGAGCTGCCGCTCGCGCCCCTCTGCAAGGAGGGCTGCCTCGGGCTCTGTCCCGAGTGCGGCGCCAATCGCAACCTCGAGCTGTGCGCGTGCGGGCCTGCACCGGATTCCCGGTGGGGTCCTCTCGTGATGCTGGAGGACGTGGCGCCGCAGGCTCGGTCGGCACAAGGCGCCACACGGCCGGACACGGCCGCGAGCGAGACCACGGAGTAGGAAGACCACAATGGCCGTCCCGAAGAAGAAGACCTCGAAGTCCAAGAGCCGTAGCCGCCGTGCTTCGGCGTGGACGCTGTCGTCGCCGGCGCAGAGCCGCTGCCCGCAGTGCCAGCGGGCCAAGCTGCCCCATGTCGTCTGCCCGAACTGCGGCTGGTACAAGGGCCGCCAGGCGGTCGAGGTCGACTGACACTACCGGTCGCAGTCGACGCGATGGGGGGCGACAAGTCCCCCGCTGAGATCGTCGCCGGAGCACGTCAGGCCCACGAGCAGCTCGGGATCCCGGTGCTGCTCGTCGGACCCGATGACGGCTCGCTCGGCGACGTCGGCGACCTCGAGATCCTGCCCGCCAGCGAGGTCATCTCGATGGACGAGGACGCCGCTCGGGGCGTGCGCACGAAGAAGGACTCCTCGCTCGTGCGCTGCGCCGAGGCGGTGCGCGACGGTCGCGCCTCCGCGATGGTGAGCGCCGGCAACACCGGGGCGACGATGGCGAGCGCCCTCTTGCGCATGGGCCGGCTCCCCGGCGTGGCCCGCCCGGCGATCGCCACGCCCATCCCCGTGCTCGGCGGGAGCCCGACGGTGCTGATCGACGCCGGCGCGAACGCCGAGTGCAGGCCGGAGTGGCTGGTGCAGTTCGGCCAGATGGCCGCCGCCTACATGGCCGCCCGCTACGACATCGACGCGCCGTCCGTTGCGCTGTTGTCGATCGGCGAGGAGGACACGAAGGGCAACGATCTCGTCAAGGAGGCCCATCGGCTCTTCGCCGCAGGCGCCGGGGTCCGCTTCGTCGGCAACGTCGAGGGTCGCGACCTCATGTCGGGGAGCGCGGACGTCATCGTGACGGACGGCTTCACCGGCAACGTCGCCCTGAAGGCCCTGGAAGGCGCCCTCAACAGCTTCATGTCGATCCTCGCCAAGGTGTTCGCCGCGACGCCCGAGACCAAGGCCGCCGGCGATGTCCTCCTGCCCGAGCTGCTGCCGTACGCGACGGCGCTCGACCCCGAGGAGACCGGTGGGGCGATGCTGCTCGGCGTGGACGGCGTCTGCATCATCAGCCACGGCAGCTCGTCGGCGCGCGCGATCCTGAACGCCGTACGGGTCGCCCACGACATGGCCCAGAAGAACCTGGTCGGCCACGTGCGCAGCGCGCTCGGCGCGGCCTCCTCGTCCGTGGCGTAGTAGTACGCACCGGTAAGATCGGGTTCGCGCCCGACAGAGCCGTCCGGCGCCCCGATACGAAGGAGACCCCGTGCCCGAGTCGACGCAAGCCGCTGCCGCGCCGATGAGCCGTGAGGACGTCCTCGAGCTCGTCCGGACCCAGCTCGCCGACATCCTCGAGATATCGACCGACGCCATCGCCGAGTCGTCCTCCTTCGCCGACGACCTCAACGCCGACTCGCTCGCGCTCATCGAGCTCGTCGAGGCCCTCGAGGAGGAGCTGGCGAGCACCGTCCCGGGCTTCAGGATCGACGACGACGACCTCGAGGATCTCCGGACGGTCCGCGACGCCGTCGACTACGTGACGGCCAAGCTCGAGGCGGCCTGACCGAGGAGCCCGCGCCGCCCGCGGAGCGCGAGCGGCCGGGCGCGGTCGCGGCACTGGGGGCGACGGTGGCGCGTCACCTCGACGACGGGCGCCTCCTGCGCCTCGCCCTCACGCACCGCTCCTACTGCGCCGAGGTGCCCGGAGAGGGCTCCAACGAGCGCCTCGAGTACCTCGGCGACGCGGTGCTCGGCCTCGTCGTCGCCGAGCACCTCTACCGCATCCTGCCGGACGTGCCCGAGGGCGACCTCGCCCGGATCCGGGCGGCCGTGGTGAGCGAGGACGCGCTGGCGCCGGCGTCGGCGGCGCTCGGCGTGGGCCCCGCCCTGCTGCTCGGTCGCGGGGAGGCGCACTCGGGCGGTCGCGAGAAGCCCTCGATCCTCGCCGACGCCCTCGAGGCGCTCATCGGCGCCATCTTCCTTGCCGGCGGTCTCGAGGGTGCGACGGCGTTCGTGCTCGAGCTGATGGGCGAGGCGATCGACGACGCCGCGTCGGTCGCGGAGCTCGGGGACCCGAAGAACCGCCTGCAGGAGCTGAGCGCTCGGCTCGGGCTCGGGCCCCCGCGCTACCAGGTGCGTGAGACCGGCCCAGACCACGCCAAGCGCTATGTCGCCGACGTCGTGGTGGCCCAGGTCGTGGTCGCGGACGCGGTGGTCGCGGACGCGGTGGTCGCGGAGGGCGAGCGCGCGGGCGCCGCACGGGGGAGCGGCGCCGGGCGCTCGAAGAAGCAGGCGGAGCGGGCGGCGGCGGTCGAGGCACTGGCGGCACTTACTGCGCAGCGTGGTCGCGGCGAGGCGCCGGGCGGGTCGTCCGATGCCTGAGTTGCCCGAGGTCGAGACGGTGCGCAGCGACCTCGAGCGTCTCGTCGCCGGGCGGCGCGTGACGCGCGTGTCGGTCACCGGACGGCGCACGATCCGGCGCCAGTCGCCGGACGAGTTCCGCGCTGCCCTCTCCGGCCGGCGCCTCGTCACGGTCGGGCGGCGCGGCAAGTACCTGCTCGTGAAGTTGGACGACGGGGCGGTCCTCGTCATCCACCTCCGCATGAGCGGCCAGCTGCTCGTCGTCGCCCCGGGAAGCCGCGCCGAGGCGGCGCCCCACACCCACGTCGTGCTCGGCCTCGACGACGACAGCGAGCTGCACTTCGTCGACCCGAGGACGTTCGGCGAGCTCTTCGTCACCTCCGAGCTCGCCGCGGACGGGCGCCCGGTAGCGCTCGGCGCGCTCGGGGTGGACCCGCTCGTCGACGGGCTCGACGCCGAGCTCGTCCAGCGGCTGCTCGGCTCGCGACGCACCACGCTCAAGGCGTTGCTGCTCGACCAGCACGTGCTCGCGGGCGTCGGCAACATCTACGCCGACGAGATCTGCTTCAGGGCTGGAATCCGGCCGACACGCAGGACCGAGACGGTGACCGGCGAGGAGGCCGCTCGGCTCAGCGGCGCGATTCTCGCCGTCCTCGAGGAAGCCGTGGCGCTTCGCGGCTCGACGCTTCGTGACGCCCGCTATCGCGACGTGAGCGGGGCGCACGGATCCTTCCAGCACCGACACGCCGTCTACGGGCGCCAGGGTGCGCCGTGTGCAAGCTGCGGCGCGACGGTTCTGCGAGAGCGTGTCGCCGGCCGTTCGGCCCACTTCTGCCCTAGTTGTCAGTCCTGACGGCCACCAGGTGCTGCGCGCGCTTCTCGGTGTCCCGGCGAGCGACCGCACCGAAAGGCCGTCGCGCGCCCAACTAACGTGAGCACGCCGTGTACCTCAAGTCGCTCACGCTAAAGGGCTTCAAGTCCTTCGCCGACCCCACGACGATCGAGCTCGAGCCCGGCGTCACGGTCGTCGTCGGGCCGAATGGCTCGGGCAAGTCGAACGTCGTCGACGCCGTCGCGTGGGTCCTCGGCGCCCAAGGTCCTCGCGTCGTGCGCTCGGCGAAGATGGACGACGTCATCTTCGCCGGGACCGAGAAGCGCTCGGCGCTGGGCCGGGCCGAGGTCTCGCTCACCATCGACAACTCCGCCCGGCGCCTGCCGATCGACTTCCACGAGATCACCGTGACGCGCACACTGTTTCGCACGGGGGAGAGCGAGTACGCGATCAACGGCGCTCCCTGCCGCCTCCTCGACGTGCAGGAGCTGCTCTCCGACAGCGGCGTCGGACGCCAGCAGCACGTGATCATCAGCCAAGGCCAGCTCGACGCGGTGCTGACGGCGCGGCCGGAGGACCGGCGCGCCATCATCGAAGAGGCCGCCGGGGTGCTGAAGTACCGCCGGCGCCGCGAGCGGGCCGAGCGCCGGCTCGAGTCGAGCGAGGGCGGGCTCGCGCGACTGCAGGACCTCAATCGAGAGGTGCAGCGCCAGCTCAAGCCCCTCGAGCGCCAAGCGGCCTCCGCGCTGCGCCACGACGAGCTCGTCGGCGAGCAGCGGGCGCTCCGTCTCCATCTCGCGCGCACCGAGCTCGGCGACCTCCACGAGCGTCTCGCCTCCGCCGAGCGCCGGCGCGCCGAGCTCGACGCAGAGACCGCCATCACCGGCGCCGACCTGGCACGCACCTGGGCGACGCTGTCGCTCGCGCACGAGTTGCCCACCGACGAGCTCGCCGAGGACCTCGCACCGCTCGGCCGCCGCCTGGAGACCCAGCGCCAGCGCGCACGCCAGGTCCTCGCGCTGTGCCAGGAGCGTCGGCGGGCCAATTCCACCCTCGCTGCGACGCTGGGCTCCGGCGACCAGGTCGCCGGCGTCGAGGCCGAGGCCGACCGGGTGGCGCGCGACCTCGAGCGGACCGAGTCCGAGGCCGAGGCGCTTGCTCCCCAGTGGGAGCAGCTCTCGCGGGCCGAGACCGCGCTCGAGCTGGAGGAGCAGGACGTCCTCGATCGCTACGGAGCCGACGAGGTCCCCGGGCCCGCGCCCGAGCTCGCCGAGGCCCGTGCGGCCTCGGCGGCGGGACGCGAGCTGCTCGCCGCGGCGCGCGAGCAGCTCGCCCGCACCGGCGAGCGGCTGACCTTGCTCACGGCGCGGCGGGAGGAGAACGAGCGTGGGCTCGCCCAACACGTCGGAGCGACCGAGGCGCTCGCGCTCGAGGAGGCCGCGGCTGCGGCAGAGGAGGAGCGGCTCGCCGCGGCCGAGCAAGCGGGACGGGACGCTGCGCACCTTGCCGACGAGTCGCTTCGCGTCGCGGAGGAAGAGGTATATGCGGCCGCGGCCCGGGTCGAGGCGCTCGAGCTCGCCCTCGACGAGGCGAGGGCACGGGCCGGCCTGGAGCGGCTAGCCGAGCTGCCCGGAGTTCTCGGCACGCTCCTCGACGTCGTCGAGGTTGCCGACAGCGTCGGCCTCGCTTTCGAGGCGGCGCTCGAATGGGTCCTCGGCGGGGTGCTCGTCGCCGGGCGCGACGAGGCGCGCGCAGCGCTCGAGCACCTGCGCCGCGACGGCTTAGGGGGCTCGGTGCTGCCCCTTGGCGACGCGAGCGCGCGGCGCGCCCGACCGGCCGCGCCGAGCGGAGAGACACCGCCCGGGACAGAAGAGCTGCGCATCAGCGTCAGCTCGCCGGACCCAGCGGTCGAGGCGCTGCTCGACGAGCTGCTCGGCGACGTGGTGCTGTGCAGGGGAGGTCTCGACGCGGCGCTCGACGCGTCGCTCGCCATGCCCGACCACGTCGTGGTGACCCCCGAGGGGGACCGGCTCTCGCGCCACGGCTGGCGCCTCGGGGCGGGCCGCGCCGGAGCGACCCGCGCCGCCCTGGACGCGGCGCGCGCTCGCGCCGAGTCGGCGAGGCAGCGCACC
>JAODBO010000101.1 GCA_025464005.1 Acidimicrobiaceae bacterium
CTTACCGTCGATCCGCTTTGAGAGTGTGCCGAATGTCACGTGGCTGGCTGCTTGGCGCTCAGGCAGAACGGGTGACCTGCGGGATCGGTGAGCACCCGCCAGCGTTCCCCGCCGGGCTGGAACTCCGGGATGTCGGCACCGAGGTCACGGCAGGCCGACTCGGCGCGTGCGAGATCGTCGACCTGGAGGTCGAGGTGGTATCGCTTCGTCGATGAGGTGTCCGGCCAGTCGGGTGAGGTGAAGTCGTCGACGCGCCCGAACCCGATGGACGTGGCTCCGTCCGTGATCATCGAGTACTCCTCCTCGCTGTAGGTCACGTTCCACCCCAAGATGGCGGCATAGAAGGTTGCCATCTTGGGCGGGTCCTGGCAGTCCAGGTTGACCATGGACAGAATTGCAATGGGCGCATCGGGCATGGCAGTCCTTTCGTAGTGGTGAGTCACTCCTGCAACAATGACAGGAGTTCCCGACAGCTTCTGTCGGGTATTTGGGACATGATGAATGAGTGCGCGCGTCGAGGATGCTGGCCCTACTCTTGCAGCTCCAAGCACGTGGTCAGCTCAGCGGCTCTGAACTGTCCGAGCGACTTGAGGTCAGCGAACGCACGGTGCAGCGCGATGTGGAGGCCCTGGTAGCGGAAGGCGTCCCCATACGTTCGACGCGCGGACCTGGCGGCGGCTACTACCTGGAGGGCCGCTACCAGACGCGGCTCACCGGAGTCGGCGCTGACGAAGCCCATGCTCTCGCGTTCCTCGGTCTTGCAGGCCCGGCCGACGATCTTGGCTTGACCGGGCTTCTCGACACCGCTCGGACGAAGGTCTGGGCCGCTCTGACCGGCGAAGCGCGAGACCGTGTCGAACGGACCGCTCAGCGCTTTCATCTCGACCCTGTCCGCTGGTACGGAACCACCGAACCGACCCCGCAGCTGGCCACTCTTTCGGCGGCCGTTTGGGAGGACCGACGGATCCGGGTCGCCTATCGCAGCGATGACGGGATGGACCGGACACTCGACCCGTTGGGGTTAGTTCTGGCCAGTGGCGATTGGCATCTTGTCGCGCTTCGCGATCAGCAGCTGAAGACCTACCGGGTCTCCCGGTTCACCCGAGTCGAAGTCCTCGATGAAGCCACTCGTCGCCCCAGCAGCTTCGTCCTTGCGGAGAGGTGGGCAGATGCACGCCGAGACCTCGAAACTCGTCACAACCTCATCGAGGTCACCTTGCGCGTGTTGGCTGTTGCCCTGCCGAACCTTCGCCGCGTCGTCGCGGCGGTCGGCCAATCGCGCATCGAACTCAACCCGACGTCAGAGTGGATCGAGGTGACCGTGCCCTTTGACTCGGAATCGTGGGCCTTCACCACTCTGCTTGGGCTGGGAACCCAGGTCGCTGTCCTCGCGCCTTCGTCTCTCAGAGCGCGCATGGCCGCCGAGACCAAGAGAATGGCGGTGATCTACCAAGTTGCCACCTCGGAGCGCACGAGTGCCAACTCCTTCAGTATCGCCGATCGGGCATGGAGCTCAACGCGCTCATACAGGTGGTAACGGTGACCGACGACCGCCTGGCTGCTGCCGAGCAGTTGCGAGGAGTCGGTCATCGTGTGCCCCCATAGGCTCCTGGACTGGTTCGGTCACAACCACCTTCTGTCTCGGCGTGCCACAAGTCGATGACGTCTGAGGTAATCGACCCGCCGCATCCGACCGGTCATCGTGGTGGTACGGCTTCGACAGCGTGTCGGGACCGGCATACGACGGACATCCGTCGTCGCACCGAACGAGGAGGACACCACGGATGTGATTGACACCTATATCGCCACCTGGAACGAGAGCGACCCCGACAAGCGCCGGGCACTTATTGACCAGGTGTGGACGGACGACGGGCGTTACGTCGACCCGCTCGCTGTCGCCGAGGGCAAGGACGCCATCGACGCCACCATCGCAGCGGTCCAAGCGCAGTTCGCCGGTCTCGCCTTCCGGTTGGACGGACCGGTCGACGCCCATCACGACCTCGCCCGCTTCACATGGGAGCTGGGCACGACCGGGGCCGACCCCGTCGTGATCGGGTTCGACGTGGCCGTCCTCGGCGATGACGGTCGTATCCAGACGGTGCACGGCTTCCTGGACAAAGTGCCCGGGTGAGCAACCCTCAATCGGGGGCGTCCCGCGCCCTACGGTGGCAGCCATGAACACCAGGGTCATGTACAACCACGAGGTCGGCCCCCTGGTGCGGGACTGGCGGATGCGACGTCGGCGCAGCCAGATGGATCTCGCGCTCGACGTCGGTATGTCGCCTCGCCACCTGAGCTTCGTCGAGACCGGTCGGTCCAAGCCCAGCCCCGAGCTGTTGCTCGTACTGGCCGACCGGCTCGACGTGCCGCTCCGGGAGCGAAACCAGATGCTGGTCGCCGCTGGGTACGCACCCCGCTACCCGCAGACGCGGCTGGACGACCGCGCCATGGCCCGCGCCCGAGGCGCGGTCCAGAGAATGCTCGACCACCACGATCCGTACCCGGGCGTGGCAGTCGACCGGGGGTGGAACGTCGTCCTGGCCAATGACAGTGCCGGCCGTCTGGCCGACGTACTCCCCCCGCATCTAGCGGGGCCGCCGCTGAATGTGTTCCGCGCCTGCCTCCACCCCGACGGTTTCGCGCCCATGACCGAGAACTTCGCCGAGTGGGCCACATACCTACTCGGCGAGCTCCGCCGCGTAGCGACGCGCACGGCCGACCCCGAGATCGAAGCTCTAGCCGACGAGATCTCGGCTTACCCTACGGTCAGGTCATTGGTTGACTGGCGCCAGCGGCCGGTCCCCGACGAGCCGACGCTGCTCGCGTCCTGGCGGATCGAGATCGACGGCCGGAGCCTCTCCTTCTTCACGACGATCACCAGCTTCGGTACGCCAGCGGACATCACTCTGTCGGAGCTGGCCGTTGAACTGTTCTATCCGGCCGATCAGGCGACGGAGGTGGCGCTCACCGGCCGCTCCTGACCCCGGCCTCCGCACGTTTCACTGGGCCGGGGACCTACCGCATGGTCCACGTCGCGTTAGTCGAGCGTCTGCGGATGCCGCAGCGCCGGGAGCGCCGCTCGCAACGCGGTCAAGTGATCGGGGGACAGCTTGTCCTCCGCTGCCAAGGTGAGTCCAACCTCACGCGTGGAGACCGCCATCCTCTAGGAGTTGACCGACATCGGGCCGCTCCGTGTATCGGCCGCTTGGCGTGTGTGCACTTTCGGGCGCGACCAGCGGAAGAGCCAACCGCCCCTAATTGCATTCAGTTCAGTGGACCCCTACCGCGAACTCAATGATCTGGACGTAGCTGCCATCGGGATCGATGAGGCCGGCGAACCAGCCTGACGGGCGCCGCTCCAGTTCGGCGAACCACGTCACCCCGATGGAGTTCAGATGCGCCTCGGCCTCGTGGGCGTCCTCGACGTGGAAGTTCACGATCGCTCGGCCGGGCTCCGGGTTCTCGCCGGCCACATCGGTCCGTTTTTCGAACACGAGCAACACTCCGCCGACATGGAGGGGGCCTTGCTCGGGCTGATCCGGGGCGAACGCTGCTCTGTACCAGGAGCGCAGTCGATCGGGATCGGTGCTGCCAACCAGGATGCTTCCAAGGGCGGTCGTTGTCATCTGTATCTCCTTCGTCTCCCGGGATAGCTTGCATTACACAAGTCACCATATAGAAGGTGGTTGCATCATGCAAGCCGATTGGGATAGCGTCGCATCATGCTCGGAAGGACCCACGACCCCCAGGACAGCTCGGCCGCGCGTGCCCTCGAATTCGTTGGCGAGCGATGGACGTTTCTGATCGTCCGAGACACCTTGTTCACGGGTGCCCTCCGTTTCGGCGACTTTCACAGGTCTCGGCATCGATGGCCTGGTTGAGGTGGGAATCATGGAGCGGTGCGATTACTCGCAGAATCCGGCGTTGACCGCGCCGACCTGATGACAAGCGTCCTGGGTACGCCCTGAAGACCACCTTGGGATGGCCTGCGAGGTATCGCCAGGCCAAGAAGGGTGGCGCCAACACGACGAATACGCCACTCCACAAATAGGAGCGGCCAGGTGAGAATCGGCGTGATCGGTGCTGGAGGCCTTGGAGGGACGCTTGCGCGGCAGCTCGCCAAACTTGACCACCAGCTCTTGATCGCGAACTCGAGAGGCCCCGAGAGCCTGGCACTGTTGGCGGCCGAAATCGGCGCGACGCCCGCTTCCGTCGTCGAGGCCACCGAGACCGCAGATATCGTGATCATCTCGATCCCAACAAAGGCCGTCACCGATCTCCCGCGCAGGCTTCTGGCGGAGGTTCACGACAGCGTCGTCGTTGTCGATACGTGCAACTACCACCCAGAGCTCCGCGATGGCCGAATCGACGCGATCGACGGCGGCATGCTCGAGAGCGAGTGGGTCACGCAACAGCTCGGACGCCCAGTGATAAAGGCGTTCAACAACATTTTCTCCGAGAGCCTTCTCGAGAACGGCATGCCCTCTGGAACCATGGGGCGGATCGCTCTCTCGGTTGCCGGCAACCCGGCAGACGCTAGAACCACTGTGCTTCACCTCGTCGACGATCTCGGTTTCGACCCTGTCGACGGTGGTGGACTGGACGACTCGTGGCGCCAACAGCCAGGGACGCCAGCGTACTGTCAGGATCTCGGCGCCGAGGCTCTCCGGCGCGCACTGGTCGAAGCCGATCGGAGCCGGATCGCCAAATACCGCGCCAGAGAGGAGGCTCGTATCAGGCGGTCTATCGCAGCGCAGACAGTGGATAAACTCGCATGAGCGACTGCACGCGCGAGCGTAGATCCAGCAGAAGCCGTTCCGAGACCTTTGCGGTCGCGGAACGGTCGGGTCGATACCCGCCGCGCCGACCAGGCCCGCGATATCCAAGGACATATCGTCGCCGCGGCATCGGCAGTCGAACGCTGGGGATGATCCCGCCATCGGGCAGTGCGACTCACTTAAGCCGACGTCCGAGTGGTACTGGCCGACGCCGACGATCTCATTCGGCCCCTGCGCCGCGCCGACCAATCGAACGGGCCGATCTCTACCGGGAGCTCACCCAAAATATGAAGTAGCAGTTTGCGACAGGGCGTGCCCAGAACCCTCCCGTGTGAGCTCGGTCGACGTCCTCCGACCATCATTGGCAGAGGGCCCAGAACGATCCAAGCAGCATGCCTCAAAGCACTCAGCGAGATCCGCACAAGAAGTCCATGTGCGCTCAGTTCGGGGCAGGGGCGATTGCGGTGTGACCGGACGATCCCCTAACCAGACCCTGGACAAGGCCATCGCACGGCAGCGAGAGGATCCGCGATGATCTTCTGGACGTGGTCGTAGCTATTGAGAAGTCGCAGCTCGCAATAGCGAACTGCTGAAGTGATCAAACATGAGCAGTACCTCTACGGGTCTCCAGGTTCGAGGTGACGGCAAACCCCCGCCGACCGGAGGCGGCACAATTGACCCATCGCGACGAGCCGCTCAGAGGAGTGTCAATGCCCTCAAAAATCGAGGACTACGCCATCATCGGCGACACGAAAACGGTCGCCCTCGTCGATCTCACCGGATCCATCGACTGGTGGTGCGCGCCGCGAATCGACTCGGGCGCCGCGTTCGCGGCGCTGCTCGGTGACGCGAGCAACGGACGGTGGCTGATCGCTCCGAAGGGCAAGGTGATCAAGGTCACCCGCCATTACGAACCGGAGACCTTGATTCTCGAAACGATCTTCGAGACATCGACGGGCTCGGTGTCGGTGTGTGACTTCATGCCGGCGCACGACGGTGACTCGACGATCCACCGCATCGTCGAGGGTCGTGGTGGCACCGTCGAGATGCAGATGGAGCTGATCGTGCGTTACGAGTACGGCACGATCACGCCCTGGGCAACCGCCACGGGTGACGGACTCGTCCTAGTCGCCGCTCGCGACGGCCTCCGCCTGCACAGCCCCGTCAGGCTCGTTGGCAAGGACGACACCACCATTGCCTCCTTCTCCGTGTCGGACGGCATCCGCCGCTCGTTCTCGCTCACCTGGTTCCCGTCGGTGACCCACGCCCCACTCCCCCTCGACAGCCTCTCCGCCCGCAACCACACCCGGCACTACTGGCACAACTGGGTCGGACGCTGTACCTACCACGGCAGTTCGCGCGATCTGGTCGTGCGCTCGCTCATCACTTTGAAGGCCCTCACCTACGAGCCGAGCGGCGCCGTCTGCGCGGCAGCGACGACCTCGCTCCCCGAGACCATTGGGGGCGACCGCAACTGGGACTACCGCTATTCCTGGCTCCGGGACTCGACCTTCACCCTGCAAGCGCTGTTGGTCTCCGGGTACACCGACGAGGCGGCAGCGTGGGTGGGCTGGCTTCGACGCGCCCTCGCCGGGAACCCCGGGGAGATGCAGATCATGTATGGCGTCGACGGAGAACGGCGCCTCGCGGAATTCGAGCTCAACCACCTCGCCGGCTACGAGGGCTCGAAGCCCGTCCGCATCGGCAACAAAGCAGCGACCCAGCTCCAGCTCGACGTCTACGGCGAGGTCCTTGACTCTGCCGTGACCTACACGAGAGGCCCCATCCCCCAAGAGTTCAACGTGTCGTCGGATCTGTTGGTGGCGATCCTTCACCACCTCGAGAAGGTGTGGCGCGAACCCGACAACGGGATCTGGGAGGTCCGCGGCCCACGGCGGCACTTCACCCATTCGAAGGTCATGGCCTGGGTGGCCTTCGACCGCGCTGTCGCGCTGTCGGAGGACGGCGTCTTGCCGAAGGGAGCGATGGACCACTGGCGACAGTTGCGCGACGAAATCCACACGGAGATCTGTGAAAAGGGCTTCGACCCTGAGCTCAACTCGTTCACCCAGTACTACGGCTCGAAGAACCTCGACGCGAGCCTGCTGATGCTCGCACCTGTCGGCTTCCTGCCGCCCGATGACCCGCGTGTCGCCGGCACCGTCAAGGCGATCCAGGAGGGGCTCGTCGTCGACGGCTTCGTCCGCCGGTACCAGACGGACACCGACGAGGACGTCGACGGTCTGAAAGGGACCGAGGGCGCATTCTTGATGACGAGCTTCTGGCTCGCCGACAACCTGGTGCTGCTCGGACGTCACGACGAGGCGAAGGAGATCTTCGACCGGCTCTGCGCGCTCTGCAACGACGTCGGTCTCCTCTCCGAGGAGTACGACCCGAAGGCCGATCGCCTGCTTGGGAACTTCCCCCAAGCGTTCTCGCACGTGGCCTTGATCAACACCGCCGCGAACCTCTCTATGACTGAGCGCGGCCCCTCGGCGATGCGCAGTCGCCGGTACGGCCCGCCCAGACATCCGAACGCTCCGGCAGGTTGATCGGAGACTCGGCGCTGCCACTTATTGAGGCGCTCGCTCCTCGGCGTCCGACCGCGTCGAGGTCGAAGTAGCTAGGCGACGAGGTAGTCACCGACCCGTTCCAGATCGGCGATGAGATGCCACGACAGCGCCACGCCAACCCGTGTTGAGCAGACGCTTGCATGGGGGTGCGGTAAGGTGCCAGTGCCTGCAGAGCTGTCCAACGATGTGTCCCACGTCGCTGGCGAGCGACAGAAACCAGTAGTTCCGATTCAGCGGGCCGGCCAGGTCAGTCTGGATTCTGATGCCGATGCCTTACCGTTGCGGATACCGTCCATTCGCCTTATCGCCGGTCATGAGGATCTGATGATCCCACCGGCGGTCCGGGACGTACCAACAGCTGTGGACATAGCGCGGCGACTGAGGTTCGACTCGCAGGAGCTCATGCTGCGGTTGATCGGTGGAGGGCTCCTGGTCACAACCGGGGCGATCCACCTTGACCTGTACCTGACTGGTTACCGAACGATCCCGACGATCGGCTGGCTGTTTCTGTTACAAGTGATCACGGCATTTGGCCTTGGCGCGGTCGTCCTTGCCTTTCGGAGCCGGCTGGCCTCAGCGGCGGGCGCTGGGTTCGCCCTCGCGACGCTCGGTGGCTACCTTCTGTCGCTGCGGATCGGGCTATTCGGATTCCGGGAGGTCCGCACGTCGGCAGGGATCGTCGCGGGCGTCATCGAGGTAGTCGCCTTCGCGGCGCTAGCCGCGCTCACTCTTCGTTCACCCGCGCAGCGCCAGCCCACCTGGCCGGCAACACGCGCCAGCAAGCTCGCGGACACGCTTCTGGCGAGCATCCCTGTCGCTCGTTGGGCATCCGCAGCGCTCTCAGTGCTGGCCGCGGTGCTATTTGGCATTTCGCTCGCCGCCACGGGACCAGCCCCAACGACCGCTGGTTCGTCGAGGGTGCTCCTGAAGATCGCGAAGATCAAGGGGGTATCGGTGCTGACGAATGCGCGAGGCTTCACTCTTTATTGGTTTGTTCCCGATACGCCGACCAAATCGACCTGCTACGGGACTTGCGCCGCGTATTGGCCGCCAGTGACTGGAAGTCCGACCGTCAGCCGGGGAGTGACGGGCAAGCTGGGCACGATCAGACGGTCAGACGGGTTGCTGGAGGTCACGTATAACCACCATCCCCTGTACACCTACGTCGCTGACGCCGCTCCCGGCCAGGCCAATGGCAACAACATCAACTTGAATGGCGGAGTGTGGCACGAAATGATCGCATCCGGTTGAACCGGAGCCAAGGGGCGGGCGTCTCGACCAGCCTTACAGCTATCTCGCGGCCGACCACGCGGAGAACCCCTCAAGCGGAAACAGCAGCGCGCACTTCGAGCGAGCAAAGGTGCTGCTCGAACGGCTCGAGGCTTCGCCGCTCGACAAGAGCCACGATGTCGAGCTCCGCAAGCTGCTCCGCGTCGACCTCCTGATCCTGGATGGTATTTGCCTGCAACCGATGGACGCCGCCGAATCCGCCGACATCTACGAGATCATCGCCGAGCGCCACCGCAACACGGCCACGGTGACGAACTCGAACCGCGAGCCCGTTCCATATGAGTGGGTCGCGCTCATGGCCGAAGGCCTGCTCGCCCCATCTGCGATAGACCAGCCGCAATCGGCTGCCTATGAGCTTGTGCTCGACGGGAGTCCTACCGGCACCGGCAGCGGACGGCTGTGACCGCCACGTCTGACGGCCCGGTGGTGGCTCATCCTGGCCGGTCATCATCACAGCGCCGCACGGATTGACCCCGGACCCGGTGCCGGGCGACGAGACGGTCCCATCAAGCTGGCGAGTGACACCGAGAGCACTTTGTAGACAAACGATCGGGACGCCTGATGGAGTACCACGAGAAGACCGCCAGTCTCCAAAGCACGCTGCTTCACGGCCGTTTGGACAGGATCACAGAACTCGAGGCGTAACGTAACCCCAATAGAAGACCTGTGTTCGGGTTTGCCTTCATTCGGCAGCTCAGATCAGAATTGATCATTTCCACTGGGGACTACCAAACGCCGGGGAGCAACCTCCACCGGACCCGATTCCGATAAGCGTCGTAATGCTCATTCGTCGCAAGCACGCGGTCCTCGACAAGTGCCCGGCCGACGTTGCAACTAGTCGCGAACAGCATCACGAGGGCGTTCCACACGGAAATGCTCTGCACTACGTACCCCGTCTGAAGCAAGACGTATGAGGCATAGATGGGATGGCGGACGACGGCGTAGGGACCACGCCTTACTAGTCCTCGATCTGCCGCCGCGAAGCCAAAGGAGCGGCCAAGCGCGAGAAAGGACCACACACAAATTGCGAGCCCGAGAAGTTGGAGCCAAAGCCCCGCGTCGACCCCCCAGTGCGGATGGGCACCAACTGGTCGGAAGAGCGCGGCGCCGAACGTTCCTCCGAATGCAAGTGACCAATCACCCAACCGTCGGCTCACCGTGTGCGCAGAGCGCCGGATTAGGTAGGCAATCACAACCCACGTCTGCTCGACGAGAAAGGTCGCGCCGATCAAGAGATGCGTCTTTAGGTAGAACTGCAGACTGTCAATCGCGAAGAGCGATGCGCCGACGGCTCCAACGAGATTCGCTGAGATCCTGACAAGGCGCTGGGCTCGGGCAGACTGGAACTCGCGCTCCAGCCAACACCGCAAGATGGAACAAGGAGGCTTCGGGTGGCCGATCGGCTGGTGAGACGAACCTGCCAATCCCAGTCTGCCGGAACCGCGGCGCCCGCTAAGCCGAAGCATCAGCGGCACCGTCCTCGCACGTTCGCCATGTCACTCGCTTCGCGGGCCGGCAAGTCGGAACGGTGTCGGCGATTGAGGGGTGCGCGTGGCGCCGCCGCCACCGTCGGATTCATGTTCGTCTCGCAGCAGTCGCGATAAGGCTCCAGGACGCGCAAGCCAACAACAACGTGCCCGCTCCGCGCCTCAGAAAGGAGAGGGACCCGCGACCCGGCGCGAAGGCAACGATGTGTCGCTCGCGTCCATTCAATGGCCAAGAAGGGAAGCCGCGCCACTCAGCTGGGCGACCGCGCCTTCGCCGTCCCGACACGCCGCTCCGCAAGGGCGTCGATACTGAACCGTCCCGCGCCGAACACGACGATTACAAGGGCGAGGACGCCTAGTGCAATATTCAGCTCGTAACCAGCCGGCAGTTTCTCTGAATTGATCCCGTTCACCCAAGTGACGGTGATCATCGCCATCACCATGTCCCCGAACAGAGCGAGCCCGGCAACGCGTGAAGCGAGGCCAAGAGCAAGCGCGACCCCGCCGCCGAATTCGATCACGCCACTGAGGACCGCGAAGAGCTCCCCTGGACGGAGATGAGCGGTGTTTGAGAAGTACAGCGCCGTGCCGTGAATGCCCAGCCCGTTGAACGACCCGAAGAGCTTCCCAGCCCCATACCAGATGAAGATCCAGGCGAGCGCAGTGCGCACGGCGATAAGCGCGAGGTCGGCAGGGAGAGCCGCTGTGCGCGTACTGAGCACTGCTGCCAACAATGCACGAGCGCGGCGTCGGTTCATCGGAACCGTCGCCATTGGGTCACCTCGCTTCTCTCGGTGTCTTGGACGGAGAGGCCCTCGAGGGCAGCTACAACAGACATGACAACCTCCCCGTCCCAACTCGGACCCTAGAACGCGGCTCCCCCGCTGGCAGCGGTGGTCGTCGTTGTAGTCCCGCCACCGGAAGTCGTCGGCTTCACTGTCACGTAATCGGACCATCTGCCCCATGTGTCGGTCAGATTGCCGTGCACCTGTCCAGCAGCGTTGTCTCCGGAGAACCAGTAGAGCGCCTTTCCGTTGTAGGTGACCTGACGGACTCCGTTGGAGCGCATGACACTGCCGAGCTTCGAAGCGCTGACGCCCTTGCCTGCCGTGGCCTTCGTCACGCCTTTTGGCAACACGAGCTCAGGCCAGATCTTTCGGCACGCAGCGGCACAGGCCGTCTTGTTCGGGAGCAACGTATAGAGCGTCCTGCCGCTCACGAGGATCGTGCCGAGCTTTGTATATCTAGCCGTGGAAACGACGACGCTCCTTGTAGTGTGGCTGGTCGCAGCACCGGCAATGCCAACGGCGAAGACCGATGCGGACAGGCCGCCAACGGCGAAGGCGGCAGCCGCTATGCGTCCAACTGGGACTCCGCGATTTCCCTCTCGGTGTCGCTTGGTCTGTTCCATGTCGTTTGGCTCCTCGTGCTCTCGGATATCGGATGTAGACGAACACCACCTGGTGGAATGACGTACCTCTGACGATTTCGCCATCCACACGTCTCCCGCTATCCTGTACTACGGAGTGACCCCGAGAAGAGATCACTC
>JAODBO010000121.1 GCA_025464005.1 Acidimicrobiaceae bacterium
GCCCGACGACGACCACGGCGAGAAGGTGTCAAGCTCCTAGGAGCACCTTGCCGGTGTGGCGCAGCTGGTAGCGCAGGCGATTTGTAATCGTCAGGTCGTCGGTTCGAGTCCGACCACCGGCTCGACCCCGATCCACAGGGCCCCTAGCGGTAGTCCCGAGGGATGCGATAGACGCCGTCGGCCTCGTTGCCGTCGGGCGCCATCGCCGAGACGAGGTCGACCTCGTCGAGCGGGACTGGCTCGAGCTCGGGCTCCACGTAGCCCGGGTACTCCGGGGATACGACGGTGGCGTAGCCGCCGTCGGCGGAGCGCAGGATCACGTTGGGACGCTTGCGCTGGCCGCCGCCTGGCGTTGCTTTCAGCTCTGTGCAGATCTTGTACGCGACGGGGAAGACGACGATCGGCACGACGATGCACAGGATCCGGAAGGACCAGAGCACGAAATTAAGGGAGAGCTCCAGGTAATTGGCGAGCACGTCCGTGGCGCTCGCCCCGAACAACGTGAAGTAGAAGGCGAAGACGGCCGCACCGAGGGCAGTCCTGAGCGGCTGGTCCCGCGGTCGGTCGAGCAGATGGTGCTCGGACCGGTCTCCCGTTAGCTTGGCCTCGATGAAGGGCCATGCGTAGATCAGGTTGAAGGTGATCCCGGGGAGCAGGACGGCCGGGAAGAAGACATTGGGGATCATGTGGCCCGGAAGGTGGAGCTCCCAGCTCGGCATAACGCGCAACGCCCCGTCGAGCCAGCCCATGTACCAGTCCGGCTGAACCGCGTAGCTGACCTTGTAGGCGTAGTACTGGCCGTACTGCCAGATCGGGTTGATCTGGACGGCCGCCCCGAGCAGGGTGGTGATGCCGGTGGTGAGGAAGAAGAAGCCTCCGGCCTTGGCGGCATACGTCGGCCACAGCGGCGACCCGACGACGTTGTCGTTGCGAGCGCCTCGCCCGCGAAACTGTGTGTGCTTGTGTTTGATGAGCATCCCTAGGTGACCCGCGATGAGCGCGATGATCAGCAGCGGTAGGACCAGCACGTGGAGGATGAAGAATCTCGGGATGATCGCGGTCCCCGGATAGGTCCCGCCGAAGAGGAAGTACGCGAGGTAGGTCCCGACGAACGGGACGGACTCGAGGATCGAGAAGGCGATCCGGATGCCGGTACCGGAGATGAGGTCGTCCGGGAGCGAGTAGCCGAGGAAGCCGTTGAAGATCGCGAGGATCAAAAGCGTCGTGCCGAGCATCCAGTTCATCTCTCGCGGCCGCCGGAAGGCGCCCGTGAAGTAGACGCGGAGCATGTGCACCACGATCGAGCCGACGAAGATGTTGGCCGCCCAGTGGTGCATCTGGCGCATCAGAAGGCCGCCCCGCACCTGGAAGCTGAGATCGACCGTCGACTTGAACGCCTCGGAGACGGTCTGACCCCTCAGCGGGCCGACGATGCCGTGATAGACGACGTCCGAGCCGGACGGCACGAAGTACAGCGTCAGGAACACGCCGGTCAGCAGTAGGACGATGAACGAGTAGAGGGCGATCTCCCCGATCATGAAGGACCAGTGGTCCGGGAAGATCTTGTCGAGCAGATGGCGCCCCGAGCGCGAGAGCGCGACCCGGTCGTCGATCCAGCCGAAGAGCTTCTCGATCACTTCGGGCTCCCGTTCGATCCGCCCCGGTACCAAAAGCCGGGACCGATGGGCTCGTCGTAGTCCGCCTGAGCCCGGAGGTAACCCTGCGAGTCGACGTAGAGAGGAAGCTGCGGGAGCGGGCGCGGCGCCGGACCGAAGACCGGTACGGCCGCCTGCTCGATGTCGAACAGCGACTGGTGGCACGGGCAAAGGAGCTGCTGGGTCAGCTCCTGGTAGAGCCCGACCGGACAGCCGGCGTGGGTGCAGACTTTGGAGAACGCGAGGTACCCGTGGGGACCCCAGGTCTCCCGGCCCGGTGCAGTCACCACGTTGCCGGAGTCCTTCAGACGGATCAGGATCGTCTGTGAGAGAGCGCCGCCGACGTCATTTTGCGGGAACACGGTGATGACGCCACCGACGTTGATGTCGACGACGTTGACCGCCTTGCCGTCAATAGAGGTGAGGGTCGCGCCCTTGCGCCACGTCGTGTGGTAGAGGCTTCTGCCGGGTCGCGGGCCGAGGGAGCGGACGAGCGGGAAGAGCACGACGATCCCGAGGACCGCGCCGGCCGCTCCCATGAGCTTCGCCAGGAAGCCGCGGCGCTCGATCGCGATCTTGCCCCGCGTCGCGAAGTCGGCGACGAAGTCGGCTCGCTCCTCGGGCGTCGTCGCCATCTGCGGCCGCGGCTCCTCGAAGGGACCGCGTGGCATGAGGTACTTGCCCCACACCACGAGTCCGTAGCCGAAGGCGAACAGCGCTACCCCGAGCGTGATGCCGAGGATGTAGTTGTTGGCGTTTTGCCAGTAGGCCCCGCCGAAGGCCGCGAACGCTGCCAGCGCGACGAGGAACGCCACCGCCGCGGCGCCCTCGGCGCGGCGAGGATGCTTCGCCGCCACCTGGAACTGCGGTGCGTCGATGGAGACGGGCGCGCTGACGAGACGCGCGCCGTCGTGGGAGCCGTCCGCCTCCACGGTCTCGGGAGCGTCCGGAACGTCAGGCATGCACGACCTCTGGCTCGGTCTTCTCGGAGTTTGGGCCCTCGGGGCCCTCGGAATCGTCGTGGCCGTCGTGGCCGTCGTGGCCACCGTCGTCACGCTCGTTGCGGTCGCCGATCCACAAGGCGAGCAGCACGCACATCCCGACGCCGAGGAACAGGCCGACGAAGCCCTCCGCGACCGGGCCGACGCCGCCTAGCCCGACCCCGCCCGGGTTGTCCGGGTGCTCGATGCTGGTCGTGACGTAGTCGACCACATCGGCCAGCTGCTGCTTGGAGATCGTGAAGTTGCTGAAGCGCGGCATGTTTGCCGGTCCGGTTCGGACCGCCTCGGCGACCATGGTCGGGGTCACCCCGTGCAGCGGCGGCGCGGAGATGCCATCGGCGAGCGCGTCACCGGCGCCCGTGATCGTGTGGCAGGGAGCACAGTTGAGCGCGAACACGCTGAACCCTTCAGCCGAGTTGGCGCCCTTCAGGTTGACCGTCGGGATCGGAAGTCCACCCGGGGCGAGCGAGGCGACGTAGTCGGCGATCTCCGTAATCTGCTTGCGGCTGAAGAGCACGGGCTTTCGCTGCGGCTGGACGGTGGGGTTGGCAAGAGGCATCCAGCCGGTCGAGACCCAGAGGTCGACCGTCGCCGCGCCCACGCCGCGCAGGTTGGGGGCCAGCGAGCTTCCCTGAGCGCCCGTCCCGTGACAGCTCGAGCAGCTGTTGTCGAACAGCGTCCTGCCGGCGGCGAGCGCTGCGCCCTGGTTGGACGTGGTCGCGTCGGTGAGTACCGACGACGCCAGCGTCGCTTTCGCGGGCCCTTGGGCTCTGGGCGAGAAGAACACCGCGGCGACGGCGATCGCGAGCAGCACGACGCCGAACGGAGCGGCTGCGCGCCGCACGCGGCTAGGAGAGGAGGAAGAGCGCACTGAACAGCCCGATCCAGACGATGTCGACGAAGTGCCAGTAGTAGCTGACGGCTTGGAACACGGGCGTCTCTCCAGGGTCGCCCTTCGGCCCGGACAGCCTGGCGAGCAGGGCGACCATGGCGACCAGGCCAAGCAGGACGTGGAGCCCGTGCAGGCCGGACATTATGTAGAAGAGCGAGCCGTAGGCGTTCGTGCTCGGCCTGAAGGGCAGCGTGTTCCACTCGTAGAGCTGGTTGCCGAGGAAGGCGGCTCCGAGCAGGAGGCTGACGACGATCCAGGCCCGAGCCTTGGCGCGCTCGCCACGCTCTTGGGCCCACACACCGAACTGCATGGTCGGGCTCGAGGCCAACAACACCACCGTGAAGATCAGCGCCTGGTAGGTGTCGAGCTTCGTCCCGGCCGGCGGCCACACCGCCGCGTGCGCCCGGATCGTGAAGAAGGCGGCGAAGAGGCCGCTGAAGAACATGAACTCGCTACCGAGCCAGATCATCACGCCGACGGCCAGCAGCTGCGGTCGTCTGACCTGCTGGGGGCCCCCCGCCGGTACCGGCGCCTGGATCGCCGTCACCTCGCTCACAGCTGTACTTCATAGTCCAACGCTGGGCCGTCGGGCCAAACGGCCTCGGGCCTACGGGGGCCGGATCCCTCCGGCGGTAGGGTCGTGCCGTGTCAGCAGCTGATTCGCCCTTCCTGCGCGCATGCAGGTGCGAGCCGGTCGAGCGCGTGCCGGTCTGGTTCATGCGCCAGGCAGGCCGGTCGCTGCCCGAGTACCGGGCGCTGCGGGGCGAGGGAAGCATCCTCGAGGCGATCATGCGGCCCGACCTCGCGACCGAGATCACCCTCCAACCGGTCCGCCGCTACGGGGTCGACGCGGCGATCCTGTTCTCGGACATCGTTGTCCCGGTGGCCGCGATCGGCGTCGGGGTCGACGTCGTCCCTGGCCGGGGTCCGATCGTCGCCGAGCCGTTCCGTTCGGCCGCAGACCTCTCCCGGCTCCGGCCGCTCGAGCCCGAGCTCGACACGCCGTACGTGCTCGAGACGGTCCGCAACCTGGTTCGTGAGCTCGACGTGCCGCTCATCGGCTTCGCCGGCGCTCCCTTCACCGTCGCGAGCTACCTCGTCGAGGGTGGCCCTTCCCGGGACTTCGCCCGGACGAAAGCGCTCATGCACACCGAGCCTTCGACGTGGGCGGCTCTCGTCGAGCAGCTGGCGGACATCGCGCTTGCCTCGCTGCGGTCCCAGGTGCTCGCCGGGGCCTCCGCGGTCCAGCTCTTCGACTCCTGGGCCGGTGCCCTCACCCGCGACGAGTACCAGCGCTTCGTCCTGCCGGCGACGAGACACGTCCTTGAGGGAGTCGCCGACCTCGAGGTTCCGCGCATCCACTTCGGGGTCGGGACCGGCGAGCTGCTCGACCTGATGGCCGGCGCCGGCGCCGACGTCGTCGGCGTGGACTGGCGCGTCCCGCTCGGCACGGCCCGCGAGCGGGTCGGCCCACGCCCCGCGTTGCAGGGCAACCTCGACCCGGCCATCTGCCTCGCCGGGTTCGACATCGCCGCCGACGAGGCGCGCCGAGTGCTCGCCGAGGCGGGAGGACGACCGGGTCACGTGTTCAATCTGGGACACGGTGTCTTGCCCGAGACCGACCCCGACGTCCTCGAGCGCATCGTCGAGCTCGTCCACGAGGAGGGCCGCGCCGAGATCGAGCCCGGCGCCGAACCGGCCGTGGTCTCCGGGCATGCACCATGGCCGGATCCCACGTCCGCGGGCGTGGCCACCGCCCGGGAGGGGACCCGGTGACCTCGCCTGCTCCCACAGGCGTCGTCGTCATGGCCTACGGCACACCTCGCGGCCCAGGCGACGTCCTCGCCTACTACACCGACATCCGGCGAGGTCGGCCGCCCTCGGACGAGCAGCTCGCCGATCTGACTCGCCGTTACGAGGCGATCGGTGGCGTCTCCCCACTCGCCGCGCGCACCGCGGCGCAGGTCGCGGCGGTGGCGGCCGCCCTGGAACGGCTCGCGCCGGGGGACTTCCTCGTCACGCAGGGCGCGAAGCACTCCCAGCCCCAGATCGAGGACGCGGTCGACGGACTCGCCGAGCGCGGCGTCCGGCGCCTGGTCGGCCTCGTGCTCGCGCCCCACTACTCGGCGATGAGCGTCGGCGAGTACATCGAGCGAACGCGTGCGCGCGCCATCGAGCACGGCATCGAGACCGTGTTCGTGGAGCGTTGGCACGACGATCCGACCCTCGTCGAGGTGCTCGCACAGCGGGTGGTCGACGCGGTGGACCGGTTGGCACTCGGCCCAGAGGACCGGCTGGAGCTCGTCGTTTCGGCCCACAGCCTCCCCGAGCGCATCCTCGCGACGGGTGACCGCTATCCCGACGAGCTACGTGAGACGGCCGAACTTGTCGCCGCGCGCGCCGGCGTCACGAGCTTCAGGACGGGATGGCAGAGCGCAGGGCGCACCCCGGAGCCTTGGCTGGGCCCCGACATGCTCGAGCTCCTCCGGCTCCTTGCGGACGAGGGCGTGCAGGCGGTCGTGGTCTGCCCCGCCGGCTTCACCTCCGACCACCTGGAGGTGCTCTACGACCTCGACATCGAGGCGAGCCGCCGCGCCGACGAGCTCGGATTGCGCTTCACCCGCACTGCGTCGCTCAACGACGATCCTCGGATCGCGGCCGCGCTCGCCCGGAGGATCCTGCAGGCCGCGAGCGGTGCGTGGCCGCAATGACCCGCGCCGCTCGAGAGTGCGGCTCTTCGCTCGCCGAGCGGCGTCCGACGAGGAGTGTCGGACGCCCGTGAGGCAGGTCCCCCGCGTGCTCGTCGTCGGCGCGGGCGTCGCGGGCCTCGTCGCCGCGAGGCAGCTCGCGGGCCGGTACGAGGTCGTCCTTCTCGAGAGGGAGCGACGGGCCGGGGGCAAGCTCGTGACGAGCGAGTTCAGGGGGCGGCCCCTCGACCTCGGGCCCGACAACTTCATCACCCGCAACGACGCGGCCGAGCGACTCTGTCGCGAGATCGGCCTCGGCGACGACCTGCTCGCTCCGGCGACCTCGAGCGCCGCCGTGTTCGCCCGCGGCCTGCCTCGCCCGCTGCCGAAGGGCCTGGTGCTCGGCGTTCCGACGGACCTGGGCGCGCTTCGCCGATCGGGCATCGTCGGGCCGGGAGCGGTGCTTCGCGCCGCGGCAGATCTCGTGCTGCCACGCTCGCGGGCGTCGATGATGCTCGCGGCCCGCCTCGACGGAGGTGCCGGCGACCCCACGGTCGCCGAGGTCGTACGGCCGAGGCTCGGGGCCGAGGTGCTCGGGGCGCTCGTCGATCCGCTCATCGGTGGGATCAACGCCGGCGACTCTGCGCGGCTCTCGTTCGCCGCGGCGGCGCCGAGCCTCGCCTCGGCTGCCGCGGGTCGGCGGAGCCTCCTGCGTGCGCTGCGCCCACGGCCTTCGGCCGACCCGCGAGGCGAGGACGGCTCGGCATCGCCGCACACCTCCCCGCTCTTCCTCGGCCTGCAGGGCGGGCTCGGCACCCTCGTCGCACGCCTCGTGCTCGAGTGCGAGCGTGCCGGCGTCGACGTCCGGCTCGACACGGGCGTGAACGCGCTCGAGCGCTGCCCGGCCGGCGCCGGGTCCGCCTGGGTGCTGCGGTGCGCTTCGGAGCGGCTCGAGGCAGACGGGGTGGTGCTCGCACTGCCGGCGCCGGGCGCGGCCGAGCTGCTCGGCACGGTCTCGCCGGTCCTCGCCCGCGAGTGCGGGGACATCGCCTACGCCGGTGTCGCCACGGTGACGCTCGCGTGGCCCGATCGTGTGGTGCCGGCCAAGTTGGCCGACCTGCTCGGCGGCGCGCACTCGGGCGCTCGAGGGCTTTCCGGCGGCGACCACAGCTCCGTCTCGCCGGCGGGGACCTCGGCGATCCTGCCGGGGAGCGGCGTGCTCATCCCGCGCTCGTCGGGTCACCTCGTGACGGCTGCCACGTTCACCTCGACGAAGTGGCCACGCTCGGCCAACCCCGGCGAGGTGGTGGTGCGAGCCTCGGTCGGCCGGGACGGCGACGACCGGTCGGAGCGTCTCGACGACGACGAGCTCGTTCGCCGGGTGCGGGACGAGCTCTCGTCCATCCTCGGCATCACGGCAGCGCCTCTCGAGACCGTTGTCCAGCGCTGGCCCGCGTCCTTCCCGCAATATGTGACCGGCCACCTCGATCGGGGGACGAGGATTCGGAGACTCGCGACCTCGCTCCCGGCGCTCGCGCTCGCTGGAGCGGGCTACGAGGGGATCGGCATCCCGGCGTGCATCGCGAGCGGCGAGCGTGCGGCCGCGGCCGTCGACCTTCAGCTCTGCGGCAGATGACCCGGCGCGCCCAGCGCGCGTTCGTCGCGCTGTCGCCGCTCGTCGCAGGTCTGCTGATCGGCGCCTCGCTGCCACCAACGCGGCTGTGGCCACTGGCGCCGCTTGGGGTCGCCCTGCTCGCCCACTCCAACGCCGAGCGACGCTGGTCCCGCCGCTCGTGCAACGGGCTCCTCGCCGGGATCGCGCAGTTCGGCCTGGGGTGCGCGTGGGCGCTGCAGTTCACGGCCGTCGGCTACGTGGTGCTCGTCCTCGTCGAGTCGGTGTTCGTCTCCGCCGCTTGCGCGGCATCTCCAGCTGGGCGCGGACGCCGCCCCGCGCTCTTGGGGCTGCTCGTGCTCGCCGAGTGGGGCCGGAACTCGTGGCCTTTCGGGGGCTTGCCACTCGGCGGGATCGCCCTCGGCCAGGTATCGGGGCCGCTGCTCGCTCTGGCGCGCCTCGGCGGACCGCTGCTCGTCGTCGGCGGCGTCTGCCTCGCCGGCGTCGCCATCGAGAGCTGCGCGACCTCGCTCTTGTCGCGACGTGTGGACAGCGGCGCCGGGGTGCGCGGCTTCTCGGCGACTCGCCTCGCAGGTGGTGCGATCGCGCTCGCGATCCTCGTCGCGATGGTGGCCGTCGCCGCTCACGCGCCCGACGGCGGTGGGAGCCGCCGACGCATCTCGGCGGTGGCGGTCCAAGGTGGTGGGAGCCGTGGCCTGAGCGCCCTCCAGGTCCCGGCCGCCAGTGTGCTGGCGGCCCAGCTCGCCGCGACCCAGTCGGTGACGCGGGGCGCGTCGCTCGTGGTGTGGCCCGAGGACTCGGTGTCGCTCACCGGGCCGCTCGACCGTTCGCCGATCGAGCCACTGCTCGGCGCCACCGCCCGACGACTCGGCGCCACCCTCGTCGCGGGGGTCACCGAGCCCGCCGGCCCCGGTCGGTTCCTCAACCAAGCATCCATTTGGGCTCCTTCGGGGCACTTCGTCACGTCGTATGTGAAGGTGCACCCGGTGCCCTTCGGCGAGTACGTGCCGCTGCGGTCGCTGCTCTCGCGCGTCGTCAGCCTTGCCGCGGTGCCGCGAGACGCGGTCGCCGGCCACGGCAGCGGCATGGTGGAGACGCCGGCCGGACGCCTCGCGCTTCTCGTCTCCTACGAGACGTTCTTCCCGGGCCGCGCCAGGGCGGGCGTTCGAGCCGGTGGCGAGTTGCTGGTGGTGCCCACCAACACCGCTTCGTACGTCGGGACACAGGTCCCAACACAGGAGCTCGCGGCGTCGCGGCTTCAGGCGGTCACCGAGGGTCGCGACCTGGTGCAGGCCGCCACGACGGGCTTCAGCGCCGTCGTGGACAACCACGGCGACGTGCTCGCCGAGACCCCGCTCGCCAACCGCGACGTGATCCGAGCGACCGTGGCGCTCCGTACGGGGCTCACGCTCTACGGGCGTCTCGGAGACCTCCCCGTGCTGCTCGCTGCGCTCGCATGCGCAGCCGGCGGGTGGGTGGCCGCCCGGACCGACCTGCTCTGGCCCAGAAGGCGCGGTGCTGGCTCGAACGCGCCTCGCTAGCTGGAAGCAGCGATGCCGGCGGCCGGCTTTGCGAAGAGGACCTTGTTGAACAACATGAACTTGCCGACCCAGATCAAGCCGTAGGTGGCGAAGTTGGCTCCGAGGACGAAGAACGTCTCGAGATGGTGCGAGTGGAGGTGCATCTTCGCCTCGTGATCGGCGAAGTCCACCGCGACGGTGGAGAGCCCGAGGCTGATGAAGGCGATGACCCAGAACGGCACGACTTCACGCATCACGTGCGACTTGCCGGTCTTGCCCCACGCCCACGAGCGATTCAGGTAGTACGAGGGGACGGTCGAGATCGACGCCGCGATCAGGTTGCTCTCCGCGGCCGAGCCGACCTTGAGAACGCGGAAGAACAGGTACAGGCCGCCGAGCGTCATGACGGTCGAGATCACCGACACCGTCGCGTACCGCCAGAGCTTCGAGAACCCGGGCGTCCTTCGAAACTCCCGGGCGCGCTCCAGCGTCGAAGGTACGTCCAGGGACATCGGGCGTCAGTGTACCGTGTGCGACATGGCGACACCTGTCGCAGAGCTGCTGCATCTGCTCGACATTGAGCCGATCGAAGTGAACATCTTCCGAGGACTGAGCATCGACGAAGGGCGCCTTCGGGTCTTCGGTGGTCAGGTCGCAGCCCAGGCGCTCGTCGCTGCGGGCCGCACGGTCACGCTCGGCCGTGTGCACTCGCTCCACTCCTACTTCCTGCGCCCCGGCGATCCGCACCACCCGATCCTCTACGAGGTGGACAGGATCCGCGACGGTCGCTCGTTCACGACGCGCCGCGTCGTCGCCATCCAGCACGGCGAGGCGATCTTCAACCTCCAGTGCTCCTTCCACGACGACGAGGAGGGTCTCACCCACCAGGACGCGATGCCCGAGGTGCCCGGACCAGAAGCGCTCGAGCCGCCCGGGCGACCGATGAGCGACTCGGGCGTCTCGCCCGGCGGCTATCCCGAGCCGCACGGCCTCGAGGTGCGTTTCGTGACCGAGCTTCCCTGGGCCCGCAACGGCGAGCTGCACGACCGGGAGCAGCTCTGGCTGCGAGCCGGCGGCTCTCTCGGCGACGACCCGCTCGTCCATGCGGCGGTCGTGGCCTTCGCCTCGGATCTGACGCTCGTCGACTCGATCCTCCAGCGTCACGGCATCTCCCCGGACCATCCCGCCATCGCCGGCGCGAGCCTCGATCACTGCATGTGGTTCCACCGCCCGTTCAGGGCCGACGATTGGCTGCTTTACGACCACCGGAGCCCGGTTGCGTTCGGGGCGCGTGGGCTGGCACAGGGTGCGCTCTACGACCGAGAAGGGAACCACGTGGTCAGCGTGGTCCAGGAAGGCGTCCTGCGCATACGCCCCGGCGTGCCCTTTGACGTCACGGGCCTGCCGGCGAGCACGACGGTCGGGTAGGGACGAGTCGTGGCATTCGACGCCGGTTTCGCGGTGTTCCTCGCGCTGTTCGCCGTGCTCGTCGTATCCGTGATCCGCTACACCCACCGGCTCGGCAAAGGGCGCAAGCCGCCGAGGTGACACCCGGCTCGGGCGCAGTGCTCGCTACGCGTCAGACAACCCCGCCGCGCCTGCTCTCGACGATGACGCCGATGACTGCCGATATGGCAAGGGTGAGACCGAAGATCGCCGTCCAGAAGCCGAAGACGAGCGAGAGCGCGATCAGCAGGGCCGACACGCCGAGGACGAACGGCCAGATGCTGTTGCCGGGGAACACCCCGATGACTCCAGCGCCCTGCGCCTGGGTCGCCTCGGGATTGTCCTCGGGCCTCGGCGTCATGCGCTTCGACCACCAGAGGTAGTAGCCACCCGGGAGCAGACCGAGCAGGCAGCACGCTCCCAGCATGATCGTTCCGCCGCTCGTCATCGTCCGGTAGGCGCGGTTCAGTCCTGCGCCCCAGAAGATCGCGGCGGCGACGGCGCAGAACCCCGAGATGAAGAGCATGAGACGAGCTTCGATCTTCATGTCGTCCCCGCCTCCTCGGGCACCGGCGCCGGCTCCGGCGTGGCTCCCCGGCTCGTTCCGGCGAGCGCCTCTGCGTGCTTGCGAGTCGTGTGCTCGGGGTGGTTGAAGTCCCAGAGCGGCCGCTCCGAGCGGATCGGCGGGAGCCTGAAGAAGTTGTGATGTGGTGGGGGCGAGGAGGTGGCCCACTCGAGGGTGTGGCCGTCCCAGGGATTACCAGGGGCCTGTACGGGGCGCCGCCAGGAGACGTAGAAGTTCACGACCATGATCGCCACCGCGGTGAAGAGCAGGTACGCGCCGACGGTGGAGATGCGATTGAGCGACGTCCATCCGGTGCTCGCCGAGTACTCGGCGATGCGCCTCGGCATGCCCCGCAAGCCGAGCAAGTACTGCGGCATGAAGGTCACCCAGAAACCGACGAACATGAACCAGAAGCTCGCCTTTCCGAGGCTCTCGCGCAGCATCCGGCCGAACATCTTCGGGTACCAGTAGTAGAGGCCGGCGAACCCGCCGAACACCGCGGAGCCGAAGAGCACCTCGTGGAAGTGCGCCACGACGAAGTACGTGTCGTGGGTGGCGAAGTCGATCGGCGGGGAGGCGAGGAACACCCCGGTGACCCCGCCGAAGAGGAAGACGATGAGGAAGCCGACGGCGAAGAGCATCGGCGTGTCGAACTTCAGCGACCCCCGCCACATCGTGCCGATCCAGTTGAAGAACTTGATTCCCGTCGGGACGGCGATCAGGTACGACATCAGGCTGAAGAAGGGCAGCAGCACGACACCGGTGGTGAACATGTGGTGCGCCCAGACGCTCGTCGAAAGCGCTCCGATCGAGATGGTCGCGAAGACCATGCCGCGGTAGCCGAACACGGGCTTGCGGGAGAAGACGGGAAGCACCTCGGTGACCATCCCGAAGTACGGCAGGGCGAGGATATAGACCTCCGGATGGCCGAAGAACCAGAAGAGGTTCTGCCAGAGCACGGGCACGCCCCCACCGGCGACGGAGTAGATGTGCGTGCCGAGGTGGCGATCGGCCCAGAGCATGATCAGAGCTGCCGTGAGCACCGGGAAGGCGATGAGGATCAGGATCCCGGTGACGACCATGTTCCAGGTGAAGATCGGCACGCGGAACATCGTCATGCCGGGCGCGCGCAGATAGAAGACCGTCACGCAGATGTTGACGCCGGTGAAAATGGCGGAGAAGCCGGTGAGGATCAGGGCGACGATCCACATATCCGGGCCGGCGCCGGGCGAGTTGACGGCGTCGGACAGCGGTGCGTAAGCCACCCAGCCGAAGTCGGCCGCGCCGCCGACGGTAAGGAAGCCCGCCACCATGGTGATCCCACCGCCGAGGTAGAGCCAGTACGAGAGGGCATTCAGCCTCGGGAAGGCCATGTCGGGAGCGCCGACCTGGAGCGGGACGATGTAGTTGGCCAGGCCGCCGAAGGCGAACGGGCCGGCGAACAGGTAGAGCATCAAGCTGCCGTGCATCGTGAACAGCTCGTTGTAGGTGTGCTGGCTCACGACGGTGCTGTCCGGCGACGCCAGCTGGGTGCGCATGAGGATCGCCATCACGCCGGCGAGGCAGAAGAAGACGAGCGACGTGATCAGGTAGCTCTTGCCGATCACCTTATGGTCGGTCGAGGTGATCCACTTCAAGATCCCGGTCGGGCCGTGCTCGGGCTCCGGCTCGTGCGGCTCGTCGAGGACTCCTGGCCGCTCCGCAAGTAGCGTCATGACGTCGCTCCTGATCCGGACTGCGCCTGGCTGGCCTGTTGTGCGCTCAGCCAGTGACTGAATGCGCTCTTCGAGACTACTCGCACGCTGAAGAGCATCTCGGCGTGGTACAGCCCGCAGTACTGCGTGCACTGACCGCTGAAGACCCCGGTGGTCGTCGGGGTGAAGTCGAACTTGTTGACCACGCCGGGCTGTGCGTAGCGGCTGAAGTTGAACTCCGGAATGTAGAAGCCATGGACCACGTCGACCGACGTGAGCACGATCCGCACCGTCTCGCCGACCGGGAGAACGAGCTGCGGGTACGTCTTCGAGGTCGCCGGCTGGGCGAGCAGTGTCGGCTCGGCCGTCGTGGCGATCTGGACGCCCTGGCTCAAGTTCTTACCCGAGTCGTAGGTGAAGTTCCATCCCCACCGATGCGCTTGGACGTTGACGATCTCCGCGGGGTTGGAGGAGACGGCGTCGATCTTGTTCTCCGTGACCACGGTGAAGTAGAAGATCCCCGCCACGATGACGACCGGCAGCGCGGTGTAGATGATCTCGAGCGGGACGTTCTCGTGGAACTGATGCGGGATGGCGCTGCTGCCGCGGCGACGGTGACGGATCACCGTCCAGAAGATCAATCCCCAGACGATCGCCGCGACGACGAGGCCGGCGATGAACATGCCGACCCAGAGGTTGAACTCGTCGTGGCCCTGGGTGGTCGCGCCGCGAAACGCGCCGAACGTCGGTGCCTGGCAGCCACCGAGGACCACCGCGCCACCGAGCAGGAGCAGCGGCACCGCCGCGCGTCGAAGTCGCGATCGCTGCGGCCGGACGCGGCGTCGGCCGACCGGCAGACGACCCGGCAGGGGGGAACCGCTAGACGTTCCGGAGGTCACAGCGCCGACATTAGCTACGACCCCCGCCGGCGGGCCAACCCGGCGCCACCCGCCCCCGGACGAAGGGGGATCGAAGCAGCCCCTTGCTAGGAGTCGCCGGCTCTGCGGCGCTCGGCAGCATGCTCGCGCGCGGCGCGCTTCGTGGCGCCGGCGACGATCCCGAGACTGCGCAAGCCAATACGCGCGGCGCGCCCCGCGGTCGGCGCCAGCTGCGACGCCGCCGTCGCCGCGCTCGACGCGACAGCTCCGGCGGTGGCGGCGAGGCGCACCACGGGATCGTCACCCGAGGCCGTGGCCGATGCAAGCGGGCTCGCACGCCTCGCGCGGGGAACGTCCCGGTAGAGCGTCCCGCGCTCGATGCGCAGCAGCACGAGCGCCACCACCTCGGCCAGAACCGTCCCGACGATATGCAGCTCTCGGTAGACCAAGGCGGGCGACAGCGCGAGCACCGTGGCCAAGATGAGGTCCCCGGCGTGATGGGCACGACGCGACAACAGGGCGAACGCACCGAGCTTGCCCGAGGTGAACGCCCCGAGCAGGATCATGACGACGCCGACGCTTACGAGCACCAGCTGCGCGCCGCCGGACAGATGCAAGCCCACCGCCACGAGCGCGGCGGCCACGACGTACTCGGCGACCTCGTGGAGGACGAACGGGACTTGGCGCCGCGCGCCGCGGCCGCTCGGGCCCACGTCGGGGCCGCTGTGGGCTGACACTCGGTGCCCGGACAGGTCAGCTACGTCGGACTCCTACGTCCCGTCCTTCGGGGCGTCGGCCGCCTTCGTCCCGTCGGGGTCGCCCTGCTCCATCCCCTTCTTGAACTCGTGGGAGGCACTGCCGAGACCGCGGGCAAGCTTGGGCAGCTGGGAGCCACCGAACAGCAGCACCACGACCACGACCGCGATGACGATCAGGCCGTCCGGACCGAAAACGTTTGCGAGCACTCCTGCGGACACAAGAACTCCTCTCTACCGCACGGCGACCAGTCTAGGTCGCATCCTGGGAAGCCGGATGGTCCCCCGTCGCGGTGCCGTCCCGAGGAGTTCGGTGTCACTAAGGTGTTCGGATGCCGCAGCGGGCCGACCGGGTAGACCCCGCACCGATCGCCGGCGTCTCCTCCTACAGGGGGGTCCTCCACGCCGAGCTCGTCGAGGACTTCCGGACGGCATGTCTCACGCGGGCCGTCGACGAGCGCCAGATGACTCTCTACAAGCAGGGGCGTGTCTACTTCCAGATCGCCGGCGCCGGTCACGAGGCCCTGCTCACGGGCATCGCGAGATCGCTCAGACCCGGATATGACTGGTTCTTTCCCTACTACCGCGACATCGCCTTGGTGCTCGCGCTCGGTGTCAGCCCGCGCGAGATCATCCTCCAGTCCGTCGGCTCCTCGGACGACCCGAGCTCGGGCGGGCGCCAGATGCCAGCGCACTGGGGCCGTAAGGATCTGAACATCGTCAGCCAGTCGAGCCCGACCGGGAGCCAGTGCCTGCCCGCGGTCGGCTGTGCCGAGGCGAGCGGCTACCTCTCGTCGCGTCACATCGACGGGCTCTCCGCGCACCCGGACGAGGTCACCTACGTCTCGCTCGGCGAGGGAGCGACCTCCGAAGGCGAGTTCTGGGAGAGCCTCAACACGGCGTGCCGGCTTGCCCTGCCCCTCGTCTACGTCGTCGCGGACAACGGCTATGCGATCTCCGTGCCCACAGCCGACCAGGCGCCCGGCCCCATCTCGCAGCTCGTGTCCGGGTTCCCCGGCATCGAGGTCGCCCACTTCGACGGCTGCGACTACTTCGAGAGCCGGGCGCGGGGCGCGGCAGCCGTTGCTCGTGCCCGCTCCGGCGCCGGACCCTCGCTGCTGCACGCCGACGTCACGCGGCCGTACTCCCACTCGTGCTCGGACTCGCAGTCGAAGTACCGGACCGCCGAGGACGTCGCCGAGGAGCTGGCACGTGATCCGCTCGTCCGCCTCGAGCGCGAGCTCGTCGATGCCGGCGTGCTCGACGACGAGGGCGTGGCGCTCATAAAGGAGGAGGTCCACGCACTCGTCGCCGAGGCGAGCGCGTCCGCGCTGCTCGGCGCACGGCCGGACCCGGCCACCGTCGCCGACCATCTCGTCGCGCTCCCGCGCCTGGCGCCGGCTCCCGCCTCGGCTGAGGGCGTCGGCGAGGCGATCCACTTCGGCGAGGCGATCCGCCGGACGCTGCACGAGGTGATGGGCGCCGACGAGCGCGTGCGGGTGTTCGGCGAGGACGTCGCCGACGCTGCGCAGGAGCACGTCGACGAGCTCGACGGCTTCGGCGGGGTCTTCGGCACGACGCACGGCCTCCAGCGGTCCTTCGGTACCGATCGCTGCTTCAACACGCCCCTCGCGGAGGCCAACATCATCGGTCGGGCCGTCGGTCAGGCGCTGCGCGGCCTGCATCCCTCGCCCGAGATCCAGTTCTTCGACTACATCTGGCCGGCGATGCAGCAGATCCGCTCTGAGGCGGCGACCACCCGGTGGCGCTCCGAGGGCTCGTTCACGGTGCCGCTGGTGCTGCGGGTCGCCATCGGCGGCTACGTGAAAGGGGGCGCCATCTGGCACTCGCAGAGCGGCGAGTCGATCTTCACCCACATTCCCGGCCTGGTCGTCGTCTTCCCCTCACGAGCGCGAGATGCCGCCGGGCTGCTGCGGGCGGCATTTCGATGCGACGACCCGGTGCTCTTCCTCGAGCACAAGGCGCTCTTTCGCCAGCGGTTCGCGATGGACCCGTTCCCCGCGCCGGAGTACGTCGTGCCGATCGGCTCGGCGGCGACCGTCAGGCCGGGCGAGCACCTCACCATCGTCACCTGGGGGGCGATGGTCCACCGCTCGGTGCTCGCCGCGGAGATGCTCGAGGAGGAGGGGTTGTCGGCGGAGATAATCGACCTGCGCTGCCTCGCCCCGTGGGACAAGGAGACCGTCGTCTCGTCCGTCCGACGCACCTCCCGGCTGCTCGTCGCGCACGAGGACGTGCTCACCGGGGGCTTCGGCGCCGAGGTGGCCGCCTTCGTCGCCGACGAGTGCTTCTCGGACCTCGACGCCCCGGTGCGTCGCGTCGCGGCGGCGGACACGTGGGTCCCCTACGAGCCGGAGCTCGAAAAGGCCGCGCTTCCGCAGGTTGCCGACATCGTCGACGCGGCGAAGTCGCTGGCCAAGTACTGAGGCCGGGCCGGACCTGCTCGCCCACGCCGTGCTGGCGGGCGCCGTGCTGGCGGGCGCACTGCTGGCAGGCGCCGACCAGCCCGGGAACGGATAGCTACTTGGCCGCGTGTGCCTTCGCGGCACGGCGCTCACGCCGTCCCCCGCCCTCGCCGCGGTCGGGCGCGTACTTCTGGGTGAGCCGGACGACGAGGCGCGCGACGAGGATCAGCCCGAGGACGAGCACCACGAGCAGCAGCGACGCGTCGTAGGAGAGTGCCCGCACGGAGGCCGACGGGTCCTCGAAGAACGTGTACGACGCGTAGGTGAGATAGCCGATCGGAGCGTGGATGAGGTGCGACGACGGGTAGCTGTTCGACCAGCCCGCCGTGTACAGCAGCGGGGCGGTCTCGCCGACCGAGATGGCGAGGGCGATGATGAGCCCGGTCGCGATCCCTGGCACGGCGGAGCGAAGCACGACCCTGCGCAGCACGAGCGTTCGCGGCATGCCGAGCGCCTCGCCGCCTTCGCGATAGCCGAGGGGCACCTGGTTGAGGGCGAGCTCGGTCGACTTGGCGACGTAGGGCACGACGAGGACCGAGAGCACGATCAGTCCAGCCAGCAGCGAGAATTTCCAGTGGAGCCCGACCACGAGCGCTACATAGCCGACGTAGCCGAGCACGATCGAGGGAATGCCTGCCAGCACCTCGGAGGCACTGCGGAGCAACGTGGTGTACCAGCTCTGCCTGGCGATCTCGGCGAGGTAGATGCCGCAGCCGATGCCCGCGAGCCCTGCCAGGATCGCGACGCCGACGAGCAGCACGAAGGTTCCGACGATCGCGTTGGCGAGTCCACCGCCGACCCCTGTCGAGGTCGTCGTGAAGATGCTCCAGCTCCAGCCTCCTACGGCATGCTGCACGACGCCTTCGAGCACCCAGAAGACCGGCACGATGACGAGGAGCAGGGCGACGGCGCAGACCCCCCACCACGCCTTGTCAGCGAGGCGGCGGCGCGGCGAGATGTGCCGCGAACCCTCGCCGAGGCTCGGGCGTTCCGGACGCGCCGCGGCGGTGCTCATGGTCGCGCTCAAAATCCCGCCCCGACCGGGAGGGCCGCGCCCCTGGCCGAACGCCGCACGAGCAGCCGCGCCCCGATGTTCACGAGCACCGTTATGAGGAACAGGACGAGTGCCGCTTCGGCGAGCGTCTTGACCTCGAGCCCGGTGGTGTCGGTGTTGGCCGCGTCGAGCTGCGAGACGATCGTCGCCGCGATCGTCGTCATGTTGCCGTAGATGTTGGAACTCGTCTGCAGGATGCTCCCGCTGACAAGGGCCACGGCGATCGTCTCACCGAGCGCCCGACCGAGGCCGAGCACGATGGCGCCGATGACCCCGGTGCGGACCCAGCGGAGCTGGACCGTCTGGAACACCTCGGCGTCGGTCATGCCGAGGGCCTCGGCCCCCTCCTTCGTCGCCGCCGGCACCTGGCGTAGAAGGTCCCGCGTCGTCGCTGCGACGATCGGGATGATCATCACGGCCAGCACCAGACCGGCGCTCAATAGCCCCTGGCCGTAGCCTGTATTGCCCCGGAAGATGCTGAACGGCGGGAAGTTCGGCAAGTGCGCGAGCGCCGGGTAGATGTTGTGCGAGAGCCAGGGACCGAACGTGAGCACGCCCCATAGCCCGAAGACGACGCTCGGGATGCCGGCCAACACCTCGAGGCAGAACCCGACGACGTTCGCGATGCGCCCGGGCAGCTTCTCGACTATGAGCACGGCAGCGCCGATGGCGATGGGGCAGGCGACGACCACTGCGATCGCGGCGGACTCGATAGTGCCGATGATGAGCGGGAACGCCCCGTAGCTCGCTCCCGCGAAGTGAAGAACACCACCGGTGTGCACTGGCTTGCCGTAGAGATTCCCGGGGTTGAACCCCGAGCCGGTGATGAAGTGCCAGCCGTTGTAGCGGATCGCGGGCAGCGCCTCGACGAGCAGCACCGCGACCGCAGCGACCAGGCCGGCGAGCGGCACGAGGGCGGCGACACCGCTCCCGACGCCGAGCACGCGCTCCGCCACCACCCGGCGACGGGGGCGCCACGAAGGCTCGCGGGTCATCGTGTTCGCCATCTGGCTGCCGGCCGAGTGGTCCGGCTCGGCGGGGAGCCGGTCGCCTTCTGGCGGGACAGCTGGCTCCTCACTCATCGGATGCTCCCGCTCCAAATGTATCGGGCGTCTCCCCGGGCCTTCGAGACCCGAGGACGAAGGCGCCCGGCGGCGGAGAATCCACCGCCGGGCGCCCATGGTCCCTTGGTTCTACTGGATCTTCTTAAGCAGGTTGACCGCGACGGCCATGGCGTTCGGGGCGAGCGCCTGGAAGTACACCGGCGAGAGGTAGCTGGACGCCGAGCCGTTGCGCGGGTCCATGCCCCAGGCGAGGAAGGCCTTGATCGCCTGCGCGGTGGCCGGGTTCGACTGGTTGGCGTTGACGATGGCGTACTCGAAGTTGACGATCGGGTAGCCGTTCTTCGCCGACTTCGAGTCCACGAGCGAGATCGCGCCGTTGGCAGGGATCTTCTGGAAGCTCGCCACCTCGTTGGCGATGTTGATCGCCGTCGGCAGGACGTAGTTGCCCTTGCCATTCAGCAGCTGCGCATAGGCGAGACCGTTCTTCACAGCCTCACGCAGGTAGCTCACGCCGATGTAGGCGATGCAGCCCGGAGTGGCCACGCAACCCGCCTCCATCCCCTGGTTGCCCTTCTCGGCAAGGGTGTTG
This sequence comes from Acidimicrobiaceae bacterium, assembly GCA_025464005.1. Classification (GTDB taxonomy): domain Bacteria; phylum Actinomycetota; class Acidimicrobiia; order Acidimicrobiales; family Bog-793; genus RYN-46. The sequence goes on from JAODBO010000121.1 coordinate 19,920, forward strand.
GGGATGCTCGGCCACGACGGCGAGGTCGTGGGGCCACCGGCGGACATGGGGAAGCTCGAGCTGTCCTGGTAGGACAGGTACGAGGTGAACAGGAACGAGTCACCACTGCTGTCGGAGCGGTGCAGGACCACGATCTGCTCGTTCGGCAGCGAGACGGTGGGATTGAGCTTCTTCAGCGCCGGGTCGTTCCAGTGGGTGATCTTGCCCGTGTAGATCGAGTTGAGGATGGCGGCGCTGAGCTTGAGATGCACATGCGACGCGGACACGCCCGAGACGTTGTAGTCGATCTGCTGGGCGGAGACGTCCTCGGGGATGTTCAACAAGTTGGACGGGTCCGACGGCGGAAGGTATGCGTCCGACGCGCCGATGGCGACCGTGCCGTTGAGCGCGTCTGCCTGGCCCGTACCGGAGCCGGTGCTCGCCGTCGTGACCGGGACGTTGCCGTGCGCCTTGCTGTAGGCAGAAGCCCACGCGCTCACGAGCGGGTAGAAGAGCGAGGAGCCAGTCTCCTGGAGCGCTGCGGACGTGCTCGGGGGCTTCTCGAGGCTGGTGAGCTGGGTCTCCAGCGACTTGAGGGTCGGCCCCGAGGTCTTCTGAGTAGTTGAAGCGCTCGCGATCGACACGGTCGCGCCGGTGAGCGTCAGAGCGCCGACGAGGGTCAGGGCACCGGCGCGCACGAGGCCACGATTGGCCCTCGACGGCCTGCGCAGAGGCGCCAGGTCAGATCCTTCGTTGCGGGGTTGCATACGGAAATTGCTCCTTTCGGCTGCCCGCTGATGCGGGCGTTCTCGGATGGGGCAGTTGCGCGCAGGAACCCGTCCGTCATCGGGTGCCCGCGTGGTTATGGTGAAGATCCGATTGCTAGCGATCGACACCCGGGTCGACGGCGCCGCCGAGGTAGCGAGCCGTCTCCGGTCGCTTCGGTCGCTCGAAGAGCTCGACCGTCGGGCCTGTCTCTACGAGACGTCCCTGGTAGAAGAAGATCGTGTTGTCCGAGAGGCGGCGAGCCTGCTCGAGGTTGTGCGTCACGATGATCACCGTGAGGCCCGGGGTGAGCCGGCGCACGAGCTCCTCGACCGCTTCGGTCGAGCGGGGATCGAGCGACGAGGTGGGCTCGTCGAGAAGCAGCACCTCGGGCTTGACGGCCAGAGCTCTCGCGAGGCAGAGCAGCTGCTGCTGGCCACCGGAGAGCCGAAACGGCGAGTCGTTCATTCGGTCCGCCACCGCACTCCACAGGCCGACCTCGGCGAGCTGGGTCTCGGCGATGTCGCGCAGGTCCGAGCGCTTGGCCATCTTGTGCGCCTTGACCCCGGCGACGATGTTGTCTTGGATCGACATCGGGAAGGGGTTCGGTCGCTGGAACACCATGCCGACTCGCCGGCGCAGCACGAGCGGGTCGACGCTGTCGCCGTCGATCTCCTCGCCGTAGAGCGAGATGCTGCCGCGCTTCCAGAAGTTGCGAACCTTGTCGTTCATCCGGTTGAGCGAGCGGAGGAACGTGGTCTTCCCGGAGCCGGACGGCCCGACGAGGGCCGTGATCGTGCCGGTCGGGAAACCGACCGTGATGTCCTGCATGATCGTCGCGGACCCGAAGCCCAGGCTGACGCTTTCGGCATCCATCACGTGGGGATGGCGAGCGTCGACCTGCGTGGACCTCGCGGGAGCCGCTGTAGTCATGTGGCGGGAGCTCCCCTCGAGAGTGGCCGTGACGGAGAGTTCCTCGCGGCCAACACTGCGTTCCATATGTGTCGAGACGGTAACTTCACCACCTGAACCGCGATGAAACGCTCAGTGACCTCAAGGTGACAACTCGGTAAATCCTTCAGGTCGCACAGCGACTCGCCTAGTTGGTCTGACCTGCACCGCGGCTAGCGTAAAAGAAGTGCGCTGCTCACTACCGCTCCGGCTGGCGCTCGCCCCCGTGCTGGCCCCCACTCGCGCCGCTCGTGGCCGCATCGTCCTCGATCGCGCCGGGTCCCGGCGCGCCGCATGTGCCCTAGCGAGCGCTCGGTCGGCCATAGGCGCCGTGGCGTTCCTTGCGCCCTCACTACCGGCGCGACCGTGGGTAGGCGACAACGACGCTCGGCTGCCGGCCGTCCGGCTGTTCGCGAGGGCGCTCGGCTCCCGGGACCTCGCGCTCGGCCTCGGTGCGCTGATCGCCCTTCAAGGCGGCACCGACGTGCGCGGCTGGGTGGAGGCCGGTGCCTTGTCGGACACCGGCGACGCCCTTGCGACTCTCGTCGCCTTTCGCAGATTGCCGAAGCTGACGCGCTGGGCGGTGCTCGCCTCGACGATCGGCGCGGCGGCAGCCGCCTGGGTGATCGCGCCCTACGTCGATCAGCGGTAGCTCAGGTCGACCGGCCGGAGCTCAGGTCGTCCGGCCGTGACGCCCGACCAAGGACGAGCGCGACGGCACGCGAGGTCAACCGGCGCCCGGCATGCCCCCGGGCCGGTCCGGCACGCCTCGTTCGGCTGCGACGCTCGTAGAACGGTCGCAGCGCCAGCTGGAGGGGCGGCAGGTGTCCGTAGAGCAGTACCGCCTCTCCTGGCTGGAGACAGCGCAGCCGCTCCACCGGCGCCAGGCGGCGCTGAGCCACAGAGCGCGTCCGGCTCCATCCCCCGGACGCATCCACTGTCGAGGAGTCGACGGTGTGCTCCTCGTCGCCGATGAGGCGGCTCGCCTGCTCGAGGGTCGTCGGGTCCGTGATGCCTGAGCAGAGGACCTTCGCCCGGTGGTTGTTCACCACGGTCGCCGCCCTCGAGCCGTAACGCGCCTCCACCTGGGCAAGGTCTTGCCAGACGGTCACGAGCTGGATGCCGTGCGAGGATGCCGTGGCGGCCAGCGTGTCGAGCCCGGTGAGTGGCGCGACGTTCGCCGCCTCGTCGAGCACCAGCAGCAGCGGCGGATCAAGCGGCCGGCCCTGTCGCGAGGACCTCGTCAGCGCCTCCTCGACGACCGACCGCACGATCGCCACGAACACCGACTGGAGCCGCTCCTGCTCGTGCGACGGAGCAACGAGGTAGACCGAGTGACGGCCTCCGTCGAGCAACGCGGCAGGGTCGAGGTCGTGCCGAGCACACGTCGCGGCGACTGCCGGGTCTGCATATGCCGACAGGACGGTCTCGGCCGTCGTGTAGACCGAGCTTCGTTGACGCTCCTCCCGCGAGAAGCTCGCCTCGGCGGCCCGAGCCGCCTCCGGCACGCCGGCCAGCTCGAGCGCGAGAAGTACCTCTTCCACCTCGCCGGTGTCCACCCAGCGAACGACGTCGGCGATCGTCCCACCCGATGTCGCCGCGGCGAACAACAGCGGAGCGAGGAGCTTCTCGGCGGTCGCGTACCAGAAGGCCGCGTCGTCGACGCCCGATCCGGACGTCCGGGCCACGCCGCACAGGCCGGCGGCAACCTTGCGCGCACCCTCCCAGGAGCTCGCGGCCGCGAGCGGCGACCAGCCCGCCGAAGTACGGCCGGAGACGCCGGTGGGATCGAACACGTGCACGCTGCCGAGGAACTGCCGCGCCTCGAAGGTGTCGCGCACGAGATCGGTCTTGACGCTCGTCGCGAGGACGGGCCCCTCCCACTCGAGGAGCGCGGGGATCGCGAGCCCGGAGGTCTTGCCCGACTGCGTAGGTCCGACGACGAGCACCGACTGGCCGCTCTCGAGCGCGACGAGGCGCCGGCCGCATCGGCCGAGCACGAGGCGGCCCCCGCCCGGACGGCGCACGGCGAGCCGTGCAACCTCCGCCGGTCCCGCCCAGGCCGCCCCGCCCGCAGCTTCGCCCCGGTGGCGGCGGGCACGAGCGCTCCCTCGCGTACCTCGAGCCGGCCGTGCCAACCGGAGCACGAGCGAGATCGCGCCCGCGGCGACCGCCCAGACGAGGGCGAGCGACGCGTACCACCAGGGTGCGGACGGGAGCTGGTGACGCGCCGACGACGGCCAGGCCATGCGCGGCGACCTCGGGTGACGAAACACGCCGACGAGCAACGACAGCGCGTCCCGAAGCGGTACGTGCTGCAACCGATGGCCGAAGAGAGCAGCCGCGACGCCACCCGCGAGCCAGCACGAGAACGCCAGCGCGCCGGTCGCGAGGACTGCGACGCACGCCGCCATCTCGCCGCCAGCTGCCGTCGGCGCAGATGGGGCCGACGAGCGATGCCCGGACCTCCTCGCCGGTCGTGCGCCACCGGAGACGGTGCGGCTCATCCGTCCACCAGCAGCCGCCGGTCGGTGTCGACGAGCTCGCGCTCGCCGCGTGCCAAGCGGTGTTCGACGAGGAACGAGCGGCCCGCGACCTTCCACAGCGCCACACCACGTCCGAGGCGACCCACGAGCCGCGTCTCCTCCTCGGAGAGCCCGAGCGCGGTCGCCGCCAGCTCGAGCTCGGACGCGGGCTGGGCGTAACAGACGATCGTCTCGGAGTCGGCCACGAGCCCCTCGGCGAGCCGCGTGACCGCGCTTCCGGCGCCGCCCACGGCTGCGAGGTCCGAGACGCGATGCACGACGGCGACGTTGGCGATCCCTCGCGCTCGTGCGAGCTTCCACGAGGACTGGAGGAAGCGGGCGACGCCGAGATTTGCGAGCACCGCCCACGCCTCGTCGACGACGAGGATGGTGCGCGACCTCGTCCCGCTCTCGACGAGACTCTGCACGGCCGCGGCCGCGCAGGTGACGAGGACGCCGAGGGCCGGGGAGTGGTATACCGCCGAGAGGTCGAGCACGACGGCTGGGCCGTCGAGCGCCAGGCCAGGACTCGTCGGTCCGTCGAACATGCCGCGCAGCTCGCCGTGGACCAGTCGCCTGAGCTCGAGGGCGAGATCACGAGCGTCGGACCTGAGGGTGGCCACGTCGCTGCAGATGCGACGCGCCGACTCGCTCGAAGGCGAGAGCAGTGCATCGACCACCTCGGGAAGCGTCGGCGCGACGCCAGGGCGTGCGATGCCGTCGAGCGCGAGCTCGACAGCGGTGTGCTCGGGTGGCCGGAGCTCGCGCCCGAGCGCGGAGGAAGCGATCGCCGAGCACAGCTCCAGCCGCCGACGGGCGGTCTCCTCGGCGGCTTCGCCCGAAGCGGCCGGCCCGTCGAGCGGATTCAGCCGCAAGACGCCACCCGGGCGCAGCGCTATCGGCACGACACCGAGGGCCGAAGCCAGCGGGCCGTACTCCCCCTTCGGGTCGAGCACGACGATCCTGCGCCCGAAGGCCGCCTGGCGGTAGAGGTAGGTCTTCACCAGCGCGCTCTTGCCGCGTCCGATCTGGCCGAAGACGATCATGTTGGGATTGGTCAGAGCGCCGGCCGCGTAGAGCTCGAACGGGTCGTGGACGAAGACACCGCCGAGCAGGTCCCGACCCACCAGCACCCCACCGCTCGGCAGCGGCCGGCTCGCCGCGAGGGGATAGGCCGCGCCGAGCTGGGCCGTCGTGGCCTCGTGCGCCGGGATCCTCATGAGCAGCCCCGACCGACTGGAAGGGTGAAGAGGAACGCCTCCCCTTGTGTCCCGTACAGCCGCCTCAACTCGACGCGGGCGAGCGCCGCCGCCTGCTCGACACGGGCGCATGCACCCTCGAGCGCGTCGGGGTCGCCGACCGTGACCGTCACATAGCCCGAGAAGCGGTAGGCGGCATGACCCTCGGCGAGCTCGCCCTCCCTCCTGGCGACGGCCTCGTGCTCCCGGCTCCTACGGGCGGACGTGGCGAAGCCGTGGCGCCGACGGAGCTCCGCGTCGGCGGTGGTGGAGGTGCGCGCGTGCTCCGCGGCGCGAATCGCCCGCTGCGGCGACACGGCCGACATCACGACCGAGACGGAGCGTCGCTCGGCGCAACCGACGAGGAGCGGGAGGAGGAAGTCGCTCGCGACGTCGCTGCGCGGCCACTCGGCGATCCAGTAGGTCGCGTGCCACGTGCCGTCGGTGCGCACCGACGACCAGGAGACCTCCACGGCGACCGGCCACGGCCACGACGCCGGACCCGCTGTGGGCAGCTCGTCGAAGCTCCGGCGAACGAGCGACGCGAGCCCCGTACGCGACAGCACGCCGTCGATGGGGATGGCCGCGTCCCGGCAGCGGCGGTCCAACCTCGCGACCTCCTCGGCAAGGAGCTCGCTTCCCGAGGCCGCCCCGCGCACGCTGCAGGCGAGGAACAGCTCGTGGCGGAGCACACCCGTGCCCTCGCTCTCGATCAGCTCCTCGTAAGAGCGCCGGGCAGCACCGGCGCCGGGCCCGGCCGCGTCCGAGCCGACGCCGCGCAGCTCGAGATGGCGGAGCAGCACCTCGCCGCGGTCGGGAAGCGTCCGCTCCACCCATTGCAGCCTGTGCAGCGCCGTCGACGCGCCCGAGACAGCGGCGAGCACGCCGGACCACGCCGCGATCTTCCGGGCACGGTCCTCTTCGCCGAGCAGCGCGAAGGAGTCCGAGCCGAGCGAGAGCACGGCCGTCCAGGTCCCCGAGCGACCGTCGTGAAGGGCGCCGAAAGCGCCGATGACGGCCGATCCCTCTACCTCGCGCACGGCCAGCTGCGCCAACGGGCCGGGAGGGCGCGGGAAACGTCCCGGCGCACGAGGCTCGAGCACGGTCCTGCGCCTGCCGAACGCCGCGTCCGACGCGTAGCGCACCGCGACGGGCAGCCACTCCTCCACCGTCCTGCCGTGCACCGGCCAGAACGCGGCGGCGAATGCCGCAACCGCGACGACGAGGGCAGTCGCCGCGCCCGGCGCCCCGTGCAAGGAGCGGAGCAGCCCGACGGCCGCCACCAGCGCAACGCACACCACGAGCACCTGGCCGGTGCGGGCTCCCGCGACGAGCCCGCGGCGATCCCGCGGCCCGAATCGGTAGCGGGGAGCCTCTCCCTCGCTCACGACGCCTGCCTCGGCGGTGCCATCGAGCCCTCGATGCGCTTGGCGTCGGCGACTACTTCCGGGGTGTCGACTCGCGTCCCCGCGAGGAAGTCACCGTCTGTGACCGACGGACCCCCGCCGGCACCGCCCCCGCCGGCACCGCCGCCGCCCCCGGTGAGGAGGCCGCCGGAGCCGCTTCCGGAGCCGCCGTTCGCGCCCGCCCGGTCGACGACCCCCGACGCGAAGCTCCCCGCCTGGACCGCCGCGTGCCTGGCCCGGTGCGTGAGCCCGTCGAGATGGGCGACCGCGCCGCTCTCGATCATCGGTACGAGGCGCAGGAGGGCAAAAGGCGCAACGGTCGCGAGCACGATCAGGGCGACACCTTCGACGAAGGCGGACAGCCCTCCACCGGAGGTCATGGTGACACCCGCGAGCGCAAGGGTCCCCGCGATCACGACCTTGGACAGCACGAGCGCGGCGAGCGTCTCCGCGAGCCGCTTCGCCCAGTGTGCTGTCGCCGGCCAGACGAGCCCTGCGAGCGCGAGCGGCAGGAACAGGGTCGCCACCGCCACGGCGGCGGACCGCACGACGAGCTCCAGCCAGAGAAGGAAGGAGACGATCGCCGCGACGAGCGCCAGGAGCGTCGCCGCAAAGCCTCCGATCGCGACGCCGCCGACGCCGCTCGTGAGTGCGCCGATGCCCGTGACGTCCGCCACGAGCGCGCCGACGAATCCTTCGACCGGGTGGCCGGCCGCGGCGAGCAGCGCCGAGCTCATCTCGTCCGACGCCTGCAATCCCAGGGAGACGAGCTCGACTGCGGCGGCCGACAACAGGATCGCTGCCGGCAGCCGCAGGAATGCTGCGCGCAGGACTTCGGTGACGTCTTGGTGGATGATCGCCCGGATGACCGCGAGGACGAGCAGCGGCAGCGCCACCGCCGCGCCGATCACCGACATCACCGAGAACTCGCTCGGGAACCCCTTGGCGAGATCGGGCGTCGTCGTGCTCGTGAGCACGCTCCCGAGCGCTTTGAGCAGGCTGGCCGCACCGGACGCGACCCACTTGGTCACCTCGCCGAGGAACAGGTCGGCGGCGGCCTTGAACGCCGAGGCGCCCAGGCCGAAAAGGGAGAAGCCGAGGATCGGCACGCCCGCCATCGAAGGCCTCAGTGAACGCTCTGGCCGGAGCTGAACAAGAAGCTCAGCACGGCCGGAGCGGCTCCGATGACGAGCGCCGCCGCGCCCGAGACGAGCACGGCCCGCCTACCGGTCGAGGCGTGCTGGTAGTTGTTCGAATGGGCGCCGAGGGCCCACGTGGCCGCCCCGATCACGAGACCTACGAGCGCGGCGATGAGACCCCACCAGCCGATGCCGTTGGCGAGCGACTGGATGACGGACCCACCGGGCAACGCCGACTCGCTGGGATTGAGGGACAACGTTGCAGCCGCGACGACATGGCCCGCGGACGACGAAGCAAGTAGGGACACCCGACACCTCCTCCGGCTCCCCCGCGTGCGCGGTCGGGAGCATCAATTCCATGAGGGCGTCCTGGTGCCGGATGACGCTTGACTGCCGGACGACTACAGCAGGCGACGCCGGACGACTGCCGGCGACGTGCTTCGGACCGTAGTCGAACCGCTACCGAGTTTCAACGTATTTCGTGTTGTCTCGCGCAGATCAGGACGGTTGTAGAACAGCTCGGCGGGCCGAGCTGCAATGCTTGCCGTGTGCACATCCCCCGCCGGTGCCCGTGCTAGCGCTCCTACGCGTGTCGGCGCTCGCTGTGACGATCGCCGCTGTCGTCGTCGTAGGCCTCGTCGCCGCGGCGTACTCGATGGGCGGTCGGCGCGGCGTCGGGGCGCTCCGCCAGCGGCTCGTCGCGCTCGGCAACCGGCTCGGTGCGGAGAACCTGCCGGCCGAGCCGAAGCGGGTGGAGGACGCGCTCGGCTACGTGGAACGGGCTACCGACCAAGCCGCCGAGGCCGTGGCCGAGTCGAGCGCCGACGCGATCCGGCTGCGCCGCGCGCTCGACGCTCTGCCCCAGGCCGTCGTGGTGTGCGACGAGCGAGGCGAGCCCGTCTTCCGCAACGCGCGCGCCGTCGTGCTCATGGGCAATCGCCACAGCGACGCCCTTGCGGCCCAGGCGGTGGACGAGCTGCTCGCGAGCACCGCCCCCGGCGCCTCGGAGGAACGCACCCTCGAGCTCTACGGTCCGCCACGTCGGACGCTGACCGTTCGCACGGTGAGCCTGGACAACGGGCAGCGCGCGCTCGGCGTGATAGCCGTGATCGACGACGTCTCGGATCGCCGCCGCCTCGAGGAGGTCCGTCGCGACTTCGTCGCGAACGTCAGCCACGAGCTGAAGACGCCTATGGGCGCTCTCGGGCTGCTCGCCGAGACGCTGCTCGCGGAGACCGAGCCGGAGGTCTCCCGCCGGCTCGCCCAGCGGGTCCACACCGAGGCGTTTCGCATCTCCCGGGTCATCGACGACCTGCTCGACCTCTCGCGCATCGAGAGCGAGGAGTCGCCGCCACGCGAGCCCGTGCTCGTCAACTTGATCATGGCCGAGGCGGCCGAGCGGGTGCGATCGGCCGCCGAGCAACGCGGCGTCGAGGTCGCTCTCGACGAGCCTTCGCCGCCGGTGGCGGTGCTTGGCGATCGTCGCCAGCTCACCTCCGCGATCTACAACCTGCTCGAGAACGCCGTGAAGTTCTCCTACGAGGGCGGCGTCGTGCAGGCGAGCGGTCGGGTGGACGACGACGACATCGTGCTGACGGTTACCGACAAGGGCATCGGCATCCCGGCGCGCGACCTCGAGCGGGTCTTCGAGCGCTTCTATCGGGTCGATCACGGACGCAGCCGCCAGACGGGCGGGACGGGCCTCGGGCTCGCGATCGTGCGTCACGTCGCCCAGAATCACCACGGCTCGGTACAGGTCGAGTCGAGAGAGGGCGAAGGCGCTACGTTCACCCTCGTGCTTCCCGTTCAGGGCCGGTCCGACACGTGAGCGACGCTGAGCAGGACCAGCGCGACCGCAGCCGTATCGGCCTGCACGATCGCAGGATCGAGGTGCTCCTTGCCGAGGACGAGGAGTCCTTCATCGACGCCCTCCTCGTCGGTCTCGAGCGTGAGGGCTTCTCCGTCACGGTGGCCCGCGACGGCGCTGAGGCGCTAAAGCTGTTCGAGTCGACCTCGCCGGATCTCGTCCTGCTCGACGTGATGCTCCCCAAGATGTCGGGGCTCGACGTGTGTCGAGCGATCCGGGCGAGATCGGCCGTGCCGATCATCATGGTCACCGCGAAGTCCACCGAGATCGACACGGTCGTCGGTCTCGAGGTCGGCGCGGACGACTACGTCGCGAAGCCCTACCGACTGCGAGAGCTCGTCTCGCGCATGCGAGCGGTGCTACGCCGGACCCCGCGCGAGCAGCTTTCCGTCGAGGCCCACGTCGCGAACGCAGCACCGAGCCTGCCGAATGCCGATCCTCCGAGCACAGTCCTCGAGATCGGCGAGGTCCGTCTCGACCCGGACCGTCACGAGTGCACGGTCCGGGGCCAGGAGGTCCAGCTTCCTCTGAAGGAGTTCGAGCTTCTCGAGGCGTTGCTCGTGAGCGCCGGTCGAGTGGTCACGCGAGACGCGCTGATCGATCGCGTGTGGGGCCTCGACTACGTCGGCGACACCAAGACGCTCGACGTGCACGTGAAGCGCCTGCGCTCGCGGATCGAGGCCGATCCTTCCAAGCCCGTCCTCATCACGACGATCCGCGGCCTCGGCTACCGCTTCGAGGCACCTCGGCACCGTTGAGCTGAGCCGCCGCCCCCGGACCGCACGCGAGTCAGCCGGTAACCTCCCCCGGATGCCGGCGATCGAGGTAGAGGCGCTCGAGGTCAGCTTCGGGTCGGTGACCGCCGTCGACGGCGTCACCTTCAGTGGCGAGGCGGGCGAGGTCCTCGCGCTGATCGGACCGAACGGCGCGGGAAAGACCACGACGGTCGAGACGCTCGAGGGCTACCGCAGACCGACCCGAGGGACCGTCCGAGTGCTCGGTCTCGATCCCGTGGCCGACCACCACGCGCTCGTCCCGAGCATCGGCGTGATGCTCCAGCAGGGCGGCACGTACCCGGTCATGAGCCCGGAGCGCGCGATACGGCTGTTCGCGTCGTACTACGACGACCCGCGCGATCCCGACGAGCTGCTCGATCTCGCCGGGCTGCGGGAGGTCGCCAAGCGACCCGCGAAGCGACTCTCGGGCGGCGAGCGACAACGCCTCTCCCTCGCCCTCGCGCTCGTGGGCCGGCCGCGCGTCGCCTTCCTCGACGAGCCCACCGCCGGCGTCGATCCTGCAGGCCGGATCGTCGTGCGCGAGATAGTCGCCGCGCTGCGAGACGGCGGGGCGTGCGTGCTGCTCACCACCCACGAGCTCGCCGAGGCCGAGCGGCTCGCGGACAGGGTCGTCATCGTCGACCGGGGCAGGGTCGTCGCCGCAGGCCGACCAGCCGAGCTCGTCACGACGGGGGAAGAGATCCGTTTTGCCGCGCCGACGGGCATCGACGTCGTGGCACTGGGCACCGCCCTCGGGGCGAGCGTCGTCGAGGTCGGACCCGGCGAGTACCAGGTGGCGGTCGCCGCCACCCCCGCCGCCGTCGCGGCGCTGACAGCATGGCTGGCAGCCGAGGACCTGCCCCTCGCCGACCTGCGAGCCGGCCGTCAGTCGCTCGAGGACGCCTTCCTCCGTCTCACCTCTCGCGACGCGCACCACGAGCCGGAGCCCCCGCGATGAGCTGGCGGGCGCTGCGAGCCCAGACGCTCGAGGAGATACGGATGACCCTCGAGCAGGGCGAGCGCCTGCTCGTGACCTTCGTCATCCCGATCCTCGGTCTCGTGCTCTTCTCCAGCGTGCCGATCATCTCGACGGGCACGGCCCACCGGGTGGACTTCTTCGCCCCAAGCGTGCTCGGGCTCGCCGTGATCTCGACAGCGATGGTGAACCTGAGCATCTCCACCGGCTTCGAGCGCGGCTGGGGCGTGCTCAAGCGACTGGGAGCGACTCCGCTCGGCAGCTCGACCCTGCTCGTGGCCAAGGTCCTCGCCGTCCTGGCCGTCGAGCTGGTTCAGGTGGTCGTCCTCGGTGCGATAGCTGCAGGGCTCGGCTGGCACCCGCACGCCGGTGCCGGCCTCGCCGTCGGTGCCGAGCTGCTCGGCACCGTCGCGTTCTCCGGCATCGGCTTCTTGCTCGCGGGCACCCTGCGAGCCGAGGTCACCCTTGCTCTGGCCAACGGCCTCTATGTGGTCATGCTCGGCATCAGTGGGATCATGTTCCCCATCGCGAAGCTTGGTGGCTTCGCCGCGGTCGCCCGGCTGCTCCCCTCGGCCGCGCTGACCGACGTGCTCCACCCGAGCCTCGGGGGCGGCGCCGTCCCGGTCGAGGGGTGGGTCGTGCTCGCCGCATGGGCGGTGGCCGCGCCGATCGTGGCTGCCGCGGCGTTCCGCTTCGACTGACGGACTACCCGACGTGCACCTCCGGAGCAGGGGCGCGTGCGGCCCGGCGAGTGGCCGGGACGAGGTTGCGGTACCTACGATGATGTCCTCGTGCGCTCTCCGACCGTGAGCCCTGCAGCCTTTCGGATGCGCCGTGTTGCGGCGCAGGGACTCGCGCGCCTCCCGAGCGTGAGCCCGGTCGCCTTTCGTCGGATCGCGCTCGTCGCGGCGATCTGTTACGCGCTGCTCGTCGTCACGGGCGGAGCGGTCCGCCTGACCGGCTCGGGCCTCGGCTGCCTCGACTGGCCGACGTGCTCGAAGGCCAGCGTCACGCCGGCGGTGTCGTTCCATCCGCTCGTCGAGTTCTCCAACCGCATGGTGAGCGTCGCCGTCACCGTGCTGTCGATCGCCACGTTCCTCGCCGCACTCACTCCGAGGATCCGCCGGCGCGACATCGTGTGGCTGTCCGCGGGTCTCGTCGGGGGCATCATCGGCCAGATCGTCATCGGCGGGATCGTCGTGCTCACCAAGCTCAATCCCTACTGGGTCTCGCTCCACTTCGTGCTGACGCTCGCGGTGCTCGCCGACGGGATCGTTCTCTACCAGCGATCCGGTCGTGAGAGCGGCGCCAAGGAGCTGCTCGTCGGGCGCGACATGCTGTGGCTCTCGCGGCTGCTCCTCACGACGATCTCGGTGCTCGTCCTTGCGGGGACGATGGTCACAGGTAGCGGACCGCACGCCGGGGGGGTCGGAGCGATCCGCGTGCCAATCGCCTTTCGCGACATGGCGGAGCTCCACGCGGACATCGCGTTGTTCCTCATCGGCATGACGCTCGCGACGCTCTTCGCGCTCCATCAGGCCAAGGCGCCCACGCTCGTGCAGCGCCGCGCGCGCACGGCGCTGGAGATCCTGTTTCTCCAGGGGACGCTGGGATATACGCAGTACTTCCTGCACGACAACGCGCTCGTGGTCGAGTTCCACCTCGCCGGCGCGACCGCCGCCTGGTCCGCGGTCGTCGTGTTCTACCTCGCGCTGCATCGGCGTCCGGAGATGGAGCCTCGCCCCCAGCCGGTCACAGTCGCGCCGAGGGAGGCCGACCGCCGAAGGAGGCGCGTCGCGGTGAACGCTCCTGCCTGATCTCGGCGGGCGCACTGGCACCAAGACGGCCCCCACCGTCGAGGAGGACACCGGCGTCGACCCCAGGACGACCCCCGAGCTGCCGTGGCTCGTCGTGGTCTGGAACGACCCGATCAACCTGATGACCTACGTCACCTACGTGTTCCAGAAGCTCTTCGGCTATTCGCTCGAGAAGGCGAACAAGCTCATGCTCGACGTCCACAACAAGGGCCGGGCGGTCGTCTCCTCGGGCCCACGCGAGCGGGCGGAGAACGACGTCTCACGGCTTCACCGATGCGGCCTGTGGGCGACTCTCGAGCAGGCGGGATGAGCCCCAGGAGGAGGATCTCGCGAAATCGCCGGGGCGGGTTCGAGGTGCGCCTCCCCGCCGAGGAGCGCTCCCTGCTCGCATCCCTCCCCGGTCAGCTGGAGCGTCTCCTCGACTCGCTCCCCGGCAGCGGCGAGCGACCGGATGCGCTGCGCAGGCTCTTCCCAGTCGCCTATGCGCGGGACGCGGACGCCGAAGCCGCCTACGCCGCACTCGTCGGGGGCGACCTGCTCGACCACCACCGAGAGGCCCTCGCCGTGCTCGCGCAGACCGCGGACGCGACCCGTCTCTCCGACGAGGAGGCCGAGGCCTGGCTCGCCGCCCTCAACGACCTGCGACTCGTAGTCGGCACCTCCATGGGGATCGACGAGGACCCGCCGGAGATCGGTGAGGACGACCCGCGCTATGCCGAATGGGTCTGCTACAGCTACCTCTCGTTCCTCCAGGGCGAGCTCGTCGACGCCCTCATGGGAGCGCTCCCACCGCCGGTGCCGGGCGCCGACGACGAGGTCCCCGACGATCCCTGGGGCGAGCTCCCCGGCGGGCTCCGGTGGGACGGCACCTCCCGACCGGAAGACGAGTGATCGAGCGCGGCTCCGCCGATGCGATCGGCGGCCCCCCCGAATCCAGCGCGACCCGGAGCGCGGGCGTCCGCATCCTCACGCTCATGGGCTCGGGCGAGACCTCCCCGACGATGGTCAAGGTCCACCGCTCGGTCCTCGAGCGACTAGGTCCCCCGCCGGTGCCGGCCGTGCTGCTCGCCACGCCGTTCGGGTTCCAGGAGAACGCCCGGGAGCTCGCGGCCCGTGCGGTGACCTACTTCCGCGAGAGCCTGCAGACGACCATCGACGTCGCCGCGCTCGGCACCGAGCAGGCAGAAGCGACGAGCCCGTCCCCCGACGCGGGCCCCTTCGAAGACGAGCGGCTCACGGCGACACTGCGCGACGCGCGCTACGTCTTTGCAGGCCCGGGGAGCCCCACCTATGCGCTGCGTCGCTGGCGCGGCGGCGTGGTGCCGGGGCTGCTTGCGGAGAAGCTCACGCGCGGCGGCGCCGTGACCTTCGCCAGCGCGGCGGCGCTCACCCTCGGAGCCTTCACGGTCCCGGTCTATGAGATCTACAAAGCCGGCGACGACCCGTCATGGCTGGACGGCCTCGACGTGCTCGGCGCCGTCGGGCTGCACGTGGCCGTCATCCCGCACTACAACAACGCCGAGGGTGGCACCCACGACACGCGCTTCTGCTACCTCGGCGAGCGGCGACTCGCGGTGATGGAAGCCATGCTGCCCGACGACCACTTCGTGCTGGGCGTCGACGAGCACACGGCGTGCGTCGTCGACCTAGAGGCGCGATCGGTGTCCGTCGGGGGCATCGGAGTCATGACGGTGCGCCGACACGGCCGGTCCGTGATCTTCGCGTCGGGCGAGCAGATCTCGCTCGACGAGCTGCTCGCTGCCGCGCTGCACGAGCCCGCCGATGGGGCGGCTGCACCGGCCGGGCCGAATGCTCTGGGCGCACACGACACGAGTCCGGAGACGCGGAACAGCTCGGCGGCAGTCTCGACGTCGCCACTGCTCGACATCGTGAGGGACCAGGAGACGGCGTTTGCGGCATCGGTCGCCGCCCACGACACCGACGCAGCCGTCGCAGCGGTGCTCGATCTCGAGCGGCAGGTGGTCGACTGGTCGACTGACATCCCCCAACAGGACGAGCTCGACCGGGCGCACGCGAGCCTGAGGGCGATGGTCGTCGAGATCGGCAGCCTTGCGACAGACGGCGTGCGCGATCCGCGCGACGTCGTCGGACCCTACGTCGAGATGCTCGTCGAGATGAGGCGCCTGGCGCGCGAAGCTCGCCGCTTCGACGAGGCGGACCTCGTGCGCGACCGGCTCGCGTCCCTCGGTGTCGAACTGCGTGACGAACCGGACGGAACGTCCTGGTTGCTCACCTCGACGCCATAGCAACCGGCGAAGGCTGGACTTCTCAGGAAGCGGGACCGGGGCCGCCCGAGGGGCGGATCGCGGCGGCGATGCGACTTGGATCGCACGTGCACGGCCGTGGGTCCGGGTGCGGGACCAGCGCCGTCGGACGGCTCAGGCGCGGGCAGCCGGACAGGTGACGCTCCACCGCAGCGCTGAGCGCCCGGGCAGTCACAACGCTGGTCTCATCGGCCACTCGCGATCTTGTCATCGCCCCTTACCGTAGGCGCGAGGGAGGGTGGTGCTGGGCGAGGTGGCTAAAGGTCCGCCGTGACGAGGGCGATCGCGAGGCCGTCATAGCCCTTGCTCCCGACGGTCTGGAGCGCAGTGGCACTCACGCGGCCGTCGGCGGCGATCGTTTCGAAGAGCAGCCTCGTCCCGAGCACGTCCTGATCGGCGCTCGACGCGTCGAGGATGCGGCCCTGGCGCACGACGTTGTCGACGACGACGACGCTGCCCCGGTGCACGAGCCTCATCGCCCAGCTCCAGTACTCGGGATTGTTCATCTTGTCGGCATCGATGAAGACGAAGTCGAAGGGGCCGGCGCCTTCCTCGAGGAGCTGCGGGAGCGTCTCGAGCGCCGGCCCGACGCGCACCTCGGCCAGGCCGGCCAGGCCGGCACGAGCGATGTTCGCCCGGGCGACGTCAGCGTGAACAGGGCTCAGCTCGAGGGTGACCACCCGCCCTCCTGCCGGCAATGCCCGCGCGAGCCAGATCGTGCTGTAGCCGCCGAGCGTGCCTATCTCGAGGACCTTGCGCGCCCCAGCGCTCTGCGCGAGCAACGCGAGGAGCTTCCCCTGGTTAGGCGCGACGTTGATCTGCGGCAAGTGGGCTTCGGCGCTCGCGACGAGCGCGGCGTCCAGCGCGTCGTCGGTCGGGACGAGGTGCCCGACGATGTAGCGGTCGACGGCTGCCCAGCGCTCTTCGTCGGTCGAGTCCACCATCTTCGGTCCCCCTTCTGAC
>JAODBO010000131.1 GCA_025464005.1 Acidimicrobiaceae bacterium
TTGGGCCGCTGCGGCCGCCCGCTCCCTCGCGATCTCCTCCTGGTGGACGAGCGCTGCGAGCTGGCCGTTGACCGAGGAGAGCAGGCGCTGTTCGCCGGCCACCGTGCCAAGCACCGTCGCGCGATCGGCTGTCGTGGCCGCGAGCGCGAAGCGCGCGTCGCTCGCGACGCGACGCTCGGCGCCGAGCGCGCTCGACAGCGCGTGCTGGCTGTCTCGCAGCCTCGTTATCGCGTTGCCGAGCTGGTCCGCGGCCACACGCAGGTAGGTCTGACCGGCGGCGAGGGAGTTCGCGCTGGCGCCGAGGAACAGCGACAGGCCGCTGTCGCTGCCGGCGTCGACGTAGGCCGAAACGGCGGCGTCGAGGACCTTCATCCGGTCCGCCTTCACGCCTCTCGAGGCTCGGGCGATAGCGGTGGTGAGGACACGGGCCCGAGCCGTCGCCACGGCGTACGCTTGGCTCTCGACGAGGTACCGGCTGCCGAGGCCCTGTAGCTGGGCGTCGTCGGAGGCGATCGTCGTCGCAATGGCATTGGCTCGGGCCTGCAAGCCCGCGTTCGTACTCGCCGCGACGCTCGTGCCGGCCGCGAGCGCCCAGGTGGCAGCGGATGCGGTGACGACAAGGGCGACTGCGGCGAAGTGGCCGGTGGTCGAGATGCGGGCTGTCGCACGCGACCCGACCACCGAACGAGGCGACCGCCCGGGAGGAGGACCCCAGCGGGCGGCCGCGAGGGCGGTCACGGTCCGAGACGCTATTGCGCCCGGCCACGGAGCGCAACGAGCCGGGCGACGAGGGCCGTCCGCGCCGTGCTGCGAGGGGGCTCGCGCGACCGCCACCGGTGGCGGAGGGTGGCTCCCCGGCCAGTACGCTGCGGCCGTGACCGTCGCCGGTGTAGTGCTCGCGCTTGCCCAGGGACCCGCCCGTGGGGGTGGGCTCGACAGTCGGCGGCCACGCCGCGGCCGACCCGCGATCCGCCCGTTGGCGGCTCTCGTCGTCGAGGCCGCGCTCGCAGCGGGCCTCGACGAGGTCGTCGTCTGTACCGACCTCGAGGAGCTCGCCTCGGCGATCCCCGACGGCGCCGCCGTGCTGCTCGACCGGTCGAGTGAGCCGTCGGAGGCGTCCGCGCTGCGCGCGGCGGTCGACTGGTGCGCACGCGAGGGCCACGACAGCGTCGTGGTCGCCCTCGCACATACCGCCGGCAAGGACGCTCCGCTCGATCCCGCGCTCTGGCGGGAGGTCGCCGGCTCACGAGGCGGCCCGGTCGTCGTCGGCACGCGCCAGGGCCGGCGTGTGGGACCGGTGCGCATCGACGCGCAGGCGTGGCCGCTCCTGCCGCTCACCGGAGCCGTCGAGGCGTTGTGGCGCTCGCGCCCCGAGCTCGTCACCGAGGTCGCCGCAGGCGAAGCTGCGCCCGGCTCGCAGTCCGCGCCATCTGGCGTAGCAGGGCTCGTGAGGGAATCTGCCCGGCCGGAGGATCTCGCCGCAGTAGAAGCGCTGCTCGGGCGCCCCGTCCAGGGCCGCTTCAGCGTCGTCGTGCGGAGCGGCTCGGGTGAGCCGGTCGTCATCCGCAACGAGCCACTGCTCGCGGATGGGACGCCGATGCCGACTCGCTACTGGCTCGTGGGTCGAGCGGAGCGGGAGGCCGTGGCAAGGCTCGAGTCGGCTGGTGGGGTGCGCGCGGCCGAGGCGGCTGTCCCTGCCGCCGAGCTCGCGGAGGCTCACGACCGCTACGCCGCCGAGCGCGACGCGACCCTCCCGCCCGGTCATCGCGGCCCCCGCCCGACCGGTGGGGTCGGTGGTACCCGCACCGGCGTGAAATGCCTCCACGCGCATCTCGCGTGGTACCTGGCCGGCGGGGTGGACCCGGTGGGCGGCTGGGTCGTCCGCCAGATCGAGGGACAGATCGAGGGCGCCGTGGCGGCCGTCGACTGCGGCACCAACTCGACGCGCCTGCTCGTCCTCGACGCAACGGGTCGGACGGTGGATCGACAGATGCGGATCACGCGCCTCGGGGAGGGCGTCGACCGGACGGGCGCCCTGTCGCCGGAAGCGATCGAACGGACCGTCGCAGCGCTGCGCGAGTTTCGGGAGATCATGGACGCGGCTGGCATCGTGCGGTGCCGCGCGACGGCGACCTCGGCCGCGCGGGACGCGCAGAACGCTCCGCAGCTGTTCGACGCGGCGGAGGAGGCGCTCGGCACGAGGCCGGAGCTGCTCGAAGGCCACGAGGAGGGGCGCCTTTCCTACCGCGGCGCGACGCGCGAGCTTCCTTCTTCGGACGGCCCCTACCTCGTCGTCGACCTCGGTGGCGGGTCGACCGAGCTCGTGGTGGGCCCGCCCAACGGCGAGGACGGGGGCGGTGCCACCGCGGTCTCCCTCGACGTCGGCTGTGTCCGGGTGACCGAGCGGTTCCTGAAGAGCGATCCGCCGGAAGTGTCCGAGATCGCAGATGCAGCCGCCTACGCGCGGGGGCTCGTCGACGCGGCGCTCGAGCGGGAGCCGGCGCTCGGTCGTGCGCGGCGCATGGTCGGCGTGGCGGGAACGGTCTCGACGCTCGCCGTGCTGGATCTCGGGCTCGAGCGCTACTCGCGTGAGCAGGTGCACCACGCGGTGATCTCACGAGCGCGCGTCGCCGCACTGGCCGGAGAGCTTCTCGCCGAGACGAGCGCCGAGCGGGCGAAGCGGCCGGGCATCGAGCAGGGACGCGCTGACGTCATCGCCGGTGGCGCGCTCGTGCTCGCCGAGATCATGGCGGCCACCGGCCACGACGAGCTCGTCGTCTCGGAGTCGGACATCCTCGACGGCATCGCCGCGGAGCTCCTCGGCTAGAGCGGAGCCCCGGTCTCTCAGCCGACGGGCTTGCCGAGCACGAGGCGTCGTGCCCGCTCGACAAAGTCGTCCATCTGGCCGTGCGTGCGCTCTGCCCAGGCCTTGCCCTGGACGGCGAAACGGTCCCGCATCCGCCGGTCGGCGAGGACTCGCACCGAGTCGATGAGCTCGCCGACGTCCCGGTACCAGAGCCCGCCGTTGGAATCGGCGGCATGCGACTGAGCGGCGCTGTGGTCGGCCACGACGACGGGCGTCCCGAGGAGCATCGACTCGATCGTCTCGCGGCCGATCGGACCGGGCGGTCGCAGGTCGACGGTGGCGACGGCGTGCGCCATGAGCCGCCAGAGGTTCACCCGGCTGGGGCTGACCGGCAGCTCGAGCGTGTTCTCCCGGTCGCTGATGCGCCACCGCTCGCCGTCGATCTCGGCGACCGAGAGCCTGCCGACCGTGGTGCGAAGAACCTCGTGGGTTGCAGAGCGCTCCCAGCGCGCTCCGCCCGGCGGGAAGCTGCGGATCGTGAGCACGTACGTGCCGAAGAAGCGCACCCCGAACAGCCGGTTCGCCGCGGCGCCCCGGTTGACGCTGAAGCCGCAGTCGACGGGGACGACGTCGGCCTCGGACCGTTCCGGGAACGACGCGAGCACGGCGCGACGCTCCCCCGAGTGCGCCACGGCGACGAGGTCCGCGCGCGCGACGAGGCGCGACACGGGCGCCGAGCGAAGGATCGTCTCGTCGGCCAGGTAGGGCAGCAGCACGACACGGGGCCCACCGGCCGCCCCCGGTGCTCCGAGCACGCCGATGTCCCAAGGCTGGTGGTGCCCCGCGAGCACGACGGCGTCGGGAGCGAGCCGTTCGAGGAGCTCGGGCACGTCGGGCGCATCTCCCTCGAACGCCTCGAGGAGCTGTGCGGCCACTCCGGGGACGTTGCGCCCCGAGTCATAGGTCGCGAGCGCGGCCCGCAGCAGTCCGGCCCGCAGGCTCCTCGAGCCGTGGAGCGGCACGCGGTGGACGGTGAAGACGCTGTCGGAGTAGGTCGCCGCGGGCTCGGGAGGCGCGACCATGTGGACGATGTCGACCCGCGCGTTTCGAGCGAGGGCTCCCGCGAGGAGTCGCGTCGCCTCGGTGACCTCGTCGAGCTCGTCGCCCCAGTGGGTGGTGACGATGGCGACGCGGCTCGAGCGGGACGCTGTCGTCGCTCTCGCCTTCGGATCGGGCAGCCCGCCGCCACCCCGTTCGGTCATCTCGGTGCTCAGGTGTCGCCGAGGCGCGTGTCGATACGGTCGTCGACGTATCGGGTCAGCTCGAGCAGGTCCTTGCGCACGATCTCGAGCAACGCCCGCAGGTCCGAGCTGGCGATCTCGTCCACGCGATAGGCGATGGCGTCGATCGACTGCGCGAGCGCTGCTCGAAACTCCTGCTCCTCGGTGAAGTAGCGGTCGAGCGCGGCGTTCACGATCCTCGCGAGCAGCCGCCGGCTGACGGCCTTCGGGCCCCAGCCGCTACCCGCGAGCGAGCGCGCGTGCCCCATGTCCCAGCGGCGGTGCAGGTGGTGCAGGCTGGGGTGAAGGTGGATCGGATCACGGTCCGCCCGTACGAGCAGCTCGTCGAAGGTGGCCTGTGGCAGCCAGGTGCGCGGGTAGGCACCCGGTGCGTTGTCGACGAGCGCCCTCAGATGCTCGACGACCGCCCGCGCGTCGACACGGACGTCTCCAGGTAAGTCTTCCATCGGTCGTCCTCCTGTGCAGTTGACAGTGGGCACCAGTAGCGCCAGTGGCTCAGGTGTGTGTTCAAGTACGGATCTCCGGCGATTATGACTTCTGCCCAGCGCTCGAGGATGCGCCTCGACTCGACCAGGTCGTCGGTGTGGCCCCGGCTCCGGGACTCGTGGTGGATCAGTTCCGCGAGCGGCGTGTAGACGACGAGGAAGTCCTTTTCGCGGAGCTTCAGGCAGTAGTCCACGTCGTTGAAGGCGACCGGGAGGTGTTCGTCGAAACCGCCGACGGAGTCGAAGACCTCCCGCCTTGTCATCATGCACGCGCCGGTGACGACGGAGCAGTTGCGGGTCTGGAACGCCATCGAGTTATAGCCGGGGTGCTCACCAGGCAGACCGCGCAGCACGTGGCCGGCGATGCCGCCGAGCCCGACCACCACCCCGGCGTGTTGGATGTCGCCGTCGGGGTAGAGAAGGCGGGCCCCGACGGCGCCGACCTCCGGCCGCAGCGCGTGGCCGAGCATCGCGTGCAGCCAGCGCGGGGCGCGGGCCTCGATGTCGTTGTTCGAGAAGAGCAGGATCTCGCCCTTCGCCTCGCGCACCGCGTTGTTGTTGATCGCTGCCCAGTTGAAGGGGCCGGGGGCGTCCAGGATCTTGACGTCGGGATCGCGCCCGAGCCGATCCAGCAGCGCGGCGGTCTCGGGCAGCTCGCTCCCGTTGTCCACGAGCACGAGCTCGACCCGGTCGTAGCCCGGGTTGGCGCGCAGCGACTCGCAGCATGTCGCGAGCAGGGCGGGCTCGTCCCGGAAGGGGATGATGACGCTCACGAGCGGCCGGGACGTGAGTGCCCGCCGCACGTGGTAGCGGCCCGCGAAGCGAGGCTCCTTCGTGACCTCCGCGTCCTCGCCCCGTCGCTGGAGGGCGTCCTCGATCGCCCGAAGTCCGGCCTCGTAGGCCCAAGGCTTGGCGACGACGCCCGACGAGTCGCTCGCCGCGGAGCCCGGGAGGGTGCGCCAGTGGTAGAGGACCTCCGGAATGTGCACGATCTTGCGAGCCTTCTCCGTGGCGCGCAGCGCAAGGTCGTAGTCCTGGCTGCCGTCGTAGTCGGACCGCAGACCTCCGAGCTCGGCGACGAGAGCGCGCCGCATGATCGTGAGATGTCCGAGATACTGGAACGACAGCAGCAGGTCCGGGGACCAGTCCGGCTTGAACAGCGGGTCGAACCGTTCTCCGGAGGCGTCGATCTTGTCCTCGTCGGAGTAGAAGACATCGCCGTCGGGATCCGCCTCGATCGCCGCCGCGGCCGCTTCGAGCGCGTCGGGGGTCAGCTCGTCGTCGTGGTCCAAGAAGGCCACGAAACGCCCTCGTGTGAGGGCGAGCGCACCGTTGGTAGCCGCCGAGATCCCACCGTTGCCGGCGAGCGCCGTCGTGTGGATCCTCCGGTCGATCCGCTGGATCGACCGGAGATAGGCGGTGAGCT
The DNA here is from genome assembly GCA_025464005.1 of Acidimicrobiaceae bacterium. Classification (GTDB taxonomy): domain Bacteria; phylum Actinomycetota; class Acidimicrobiia; order Acidimicrobiales; family Bog-793; genus RYN-46. The sequence goes on from JAODBO010000131.1 coordinate 6,019, forward strand.
CCGGATCGCCCGACGCGTCGTCGCACAGGCAGAGCTCCCAGTCGCCGAATCGCTGCGCGAGCACCGAGCTCACGCAGCGCTCGAGGACCCAGATCGGCGTGTGCCATACGGGCACGAGCAGGCTGATGAGCGGCGCGCGCCGCCTGAAGGGCGCACGAGTCACCGCGCGACGTCGCGGGGGGTCGCTCGCGCCACCGACGACGACGGGCAGACGCCTGGCCGTGAGCCAACGGTGATAGGCGCGCCGGTCCTCGCTCGCGTTCAATGGGTACGGGCCCTTCTCGTCCGGCTCGCTCGCCTCGAGGCCGTCCTCGGTCGGGTCGTCCTTCTTCTCGAGCCCGCTGTCGCTCGGGGTGGGGCGGGGGGTCATCCTGACGAGGGGCTCCATCTGGCGCGTCGCCCAGACGAGCCCGTGGAAGACATGGCCGAGGTCGCGCTCGAGCGCGAGCAGCGAGCTCGCCCAGGCGCTCTCTTCGCCGAGGTTCCCCGGCGGTGCGAGCTCTGGGTGCGAGCCCACGAGGCCGTCGAGGAGCGACGCGAGGCCGCGCTGCTCGCTCAGCACGAGCCGCGCCGCGCCCGCCAGCTCGTCGCCGAGCAGCGGGTGCCGCAACGAAGCGTCGACGGTGCTCGAGAGCTCGACGTCGTCAGCGCTCGTGACGTCGACTCCGGAGTCCTCCAGGAAGCGCGCGACGTCCTTCGTGAACGCGGCCGGGTCGTTCAGCAGATCCGGATAACGGACGACGTGGACCGGCTGCCCCGAGAGGTTCGCCAGAGCGCTGCGCAGATAGCGCTCGTAGAGCGCGAGCCCACGCACGACTGGGAAGCCGTCCCGGACCGCGAGCGAGTGGGCGATCTCTTCCGGCTCGCGGATGACGAGAACCGTGGCGAGCGGCCGGTCGAGGACCCTGCGCCAAAAGGGCAGGAGCAGTGACAGCCGCGGGTCCTTCCACAGGGCCGTCCTCGTACCGTCGGGGTAGGCCGCCGCGAAGGCCGCGGCGGCCTCGGAGGCGAGCTCGTCCAGCGACGGATCGTCGTGCCACCCCGGTTCGAGCAGCGGCGGGCGGTCCCAGCTACCTCCGAGAAAGGCCAGGAGACGGTCGTCGACGTCGGTGAGCGAGCGGCTCTCGTAGTGGCCACGCGGATTGTCCGGCGCCGGTCCCATCAGGTCGTCGCCGCCGGGAAGCGCCAGGCCCAGCTGGGCGATCGCCGCCGTGACCGCAGAAGTGCCCGACCGGTGCATGCCCAAGACGACCACGCAGGGCGCCGGAGCGAAGACCGCTCCGGTGCGGCGGTAGGCGCTACTGGACACGGACCTCACCTCCTCCGGGGCTGATATCGGCCCGTCGGCCTGGGTGCGGGTCGCGTCTGTCATCTTCGGTCGTCGGGTCTCCGCTTTCGGAGCGCGCTCTTCGGCGTCGGTCCCGGCGCAGAGTGTAGGCGGCGTAGCAGTGCCGACGGCCTATCGCGGATCTGCAAGCATGAGGGCGTGGGCACGTTGACGGCAGGGAAACGGCGCGCCGGAGCCGATCGGTGGGCTTCGGGAGAGCCCGCGGACCGGGGTTGAGGGGGTGGGTCTGCTGCGAGACACGAGCCCGGAGGCCATGGGAAGCCGCCTCGCCGGCCGGCGCGTCGTGCTGCGCCCACTCGGGAGCGACGACTACCTGGCCTGGCGGGAGGTCCGCACACGCTGCCACGACTGGCTCGTCCACTGGGAGCCGCGCCCCGCAGGGATGCCGCGGCCGAGCGAGGACCGGCAGAGCTTCGTGGCCCGCTGCGCGACTCGAGAGCGCGACCGGCAGCTCGGCGCCGGGTACGGCTTCGGGATCTTCGTCGGCGACCGCTTCGCCGGCGAGATCAACCTCTCCTCGATCCAGCGCGGGGCATTCCAGAACAGCTACGTCGGCTACTGGATCGACGAGTCGCTCGCCGGCCACGGCTATGTGCCCGAGGCGTGCGTCGTGCTGTTCGGCTTCGCGTTCGAGCAGCTCGGCCTGCACCGCCTGCAGGTCGCGATCGTTCCAAGGAACACGGCGAGCAGGCGGGTGGCCCGCAAGCTGGGCCTGAGAGGAGAAGGGATCGCCTGTCGCTACCTCGAGATCGACGGCCGGTGGGAGGACCACGTGCGGTACGCGATCACGGCGGAGGAGTGGGTCGAGCGCCGAGACCGCTATCGCCGGGAGTGGCTCGAGATCTGAGCCGCGACCGGTCACGCCTTCGCCGCGGACCGATCAGCCGCCGGGCCGGCCCACGCCGACGAGACCGTAGTAGTACATCGAGACGTACGAGACCGTCTCGCCGGTCTCCGGGGCCTGGATCAGGGTCTGCGCGCCGTACGGGCCGGAGCCCACGTACATGGCGACGTGCGTGACGGGGTCAGACCCGTCGTTCGGGAACCAGTAGAAGACGAGATCCCCGGGCTCGATCTGGGACAGCGGGATGTGCTGGGACTCCCCGTACTGGTACCAGGCGCTGTGCGATAGCGACACCCCCGCGCTCGCCCACGCGAGCAGGGTCAGCCCTGAGCAGTCGACCCCCCTGCTGTTCGCACCGCCCCAGACGTAGGGCACGCCGAGGTAGCTCTCGGCGCTTCGCACGGCCTGCAGGCCTGCCGGGTTCGTCCCAGCGGGCTGTAGCGGGAGCTGGCCGGCCGAGCTTGCAGACGTCGCCGAGGTCGTCGCAGCAGCGGCGGCCTGTTGCACCGTGGTGTTCGAGGGGTTCGAGCCGGCGACGGCGGACGCGACGTTGGCTGCGGCTGCGGCCTGGGACTCGGCCTGCTGCTGCTTCGCGAGGGCGGCTGCTCGCTCGGAGGCTCGGGCCTGTGCGGCCGCGGCCGCCGCGGCTCGGGCTCGGGCCTCAGCCGCCGCGGCCGCCGCGGCCTCCTGTTGGGCGATGAGCTGCGCGATGTGGCCTTTGACCCGCCCGAGCGCGACCTGCGTGGCCGAAGTCGCGCCGTCCACCGCCCGGCGCGTCGAGGCGGCGGCCACGACAGCGGAGCTGGCGCGCGCCGCGGCCTGTGCCTGCGCGGCTTCGCTCTCACGAAGCCGTGTCTCGTCGACCGCCAGCTGATCGACGCTCGCTTTCAGGTGCGTCGTCGCGACGCCGGCGTAGGCGGTGATCGTCGAGGCATCGACGATGTTGGAGCTGAGCACTTCACCGAACTGCGCAGCCGCACTGTCCCCGTAGACGTAGGCCGCCACGGCCGCCGAGCGGACGCGGGCTCGGGCGACGACGATGCGACCCGCGTACACGGCGAGCTCGGCGCGGACCGTCGCCAGGCGGGCCTTGGCGTGCTGCAGCGAGACGGTCGCCTGGTCGTAGCGCTCGCCGGCCACCTGCGCACGCTGGCCGTCCGCGGCGATCGTCGTCTCGAGTGCGGCCGCCTCGGCCTTCGCTGACTGGACCTGGGAGGGGCTCGGCGAGGTGACGGGCGTCGCCTGGGCGGGGGCCGCCACGCCCACGAGCGCGATCGTCGAGGCGACGGTGGCAACGACAGCGCACCGGAACCTCACTGACCACATCTCTTAACTCTGACCACACGCGATGACAATGTCAAAGCACCGGGCCGAAGGTTCACCTGTCGGCCCTCCGACCGACATCGCTTCGACATAGGCCTGTCCGCCTGCGGTTGACCTGCCCGATGCATTCCATAGCTGTCGTTCGATGGCAAATGATGGTCGGCGGCCTCGCTGCCGCTAGCTTCGAATTGCCGGGTAGCGGCTTCTGCTCGTCGGCGATAGGAGGTGTGCGGTGCCGGATCCTGTCGTGGCGACCCGCTATGGCCGGCTACGGGGACGCGAGGAAGAGGGGCTCGTGGTGTTCCGCGGCGTGCGCTACGCGCAGCCGCCCGTCGCCAGCCTGCGCCTACGCCCTCCGGCGGCGCCCGAGCGCTCCGCCGCCCTCGTCGACGCCGGCGAGTTCGGGCCGATCGCGCCGCAGCCGGGAGCGGGCCCGGGAAGTTACGTGCCTGGCGACCCGACGGAACAGGACGAGGACTGCCTGTCGCTCAACGTGTGGACCCCGGCCTGCGACGATGTCGGGCGACCGGTCATGGTCTTCGTCCACGGCGGGGCGTTCCTCACCGGAGGCGGGTCGAGCGTCATGTACCGGGGGGAGTTGCTCGCAAGACGCGGCGTCGTCGTCGTGACCTTCAACTATCGCCTCGGCGTGCTCGGCTTCCTCGCTCATCCGCTGCTCATGGATGCCCGGAGCGGCGGCTACGCGAACTGGGGCCTCATGGACCAGATCGCGGCGCTCGGGTGGGTGCGTGACCACATCGCCGCGTTCGGCGGCGACCCGGCCAACGTCACGATCTTCGGCGAATCGGCGGGCGCGATGAGCATCGCCGACCTGCTGGGGACGTCGGCGGCCAGAGGCCTGTTTCGCCGGGCCATCCTTCAAAGCGGCGCCTGCACGGCGCTTCCCCGCGACCCCGCCGTAGCGATGGCCGAGCGCTTTGCAGCGACGTTGGGCATCGACGAGCCGAGCAGGGACCAACTTCGCGGGGTCCCGCCGGCCGATCTCGTCGCCGCGCAGGTCCCGATCACCGCGTCGGTCGACCAGGGCATGGGCATGCCCTTCAGGCCCGTGGTCGACGGGGGACTGCTCCCTCGCCACCCCGCCGACGAGATCGCTGACGGCCTTTCGAGCGGCGTGGACCTGCTCATCGGGACGAACCGTGACGAGTTCAAGTTCTTCGCGTTCGCCGGCGCCGACGTGGGGCAGCTGGACGACCTCGATGTCGAGGCCATCGTGAGCCGCTATCTCGCGGGCGCCGGCCTCGGTGAATCGGTCCCGAAGGCAGCCGACGTCCTCGACACTTACCGAGCGGCCCGGCGCGATCGTGGCGATCGGACCACTCCGTTCGATCTGCTCTGCGCCGTCGCCGGCGACTGGATCTTCCGCGTCCCGGCGGTCCGGCTCGCCGACGCTCACGCGGTCCACTCGACCGCGACCTACACGTACCTGTTCGACTGGGAGTCGCCGTTCGCCGGCGGCGCTCTCGGCGCGTGCCACGGCCTCGAGCTGCCGTTCGTGTTCGGCACAGTGCGCAACCCCGTCATCGCCCTCTTCTCGGGAGGGGACGCCGAAGCGATCGCACTCTCCGATGCCATCCAGGGCGCCTGGGTCGCGTTCGCCTCGACGGGGGACCCGTCGAGCATCGACATCGGGCCGTGGCCCCGTTACGAGGCCCGGCGGCGGGCGACGATGACGCTCGGTCCGCACATCCGCCCGGTGGACGCTCCGTATGAGGCGGAGCGACGCTTCTGGGAGGAGCACCTCGGTCGCTACGGTAAGGGGGGCCCGATCGAGGGTGCGGTCCCGATCGGCGTCGCACTCCTCGTGGCAAGCGAGCCGGAGGGGGTCGACGACGAGCAGCGGGGGACGTAGCCCAACCGGCAGAGGCAGGGCGCTTAAAACGCCTCCAGTGAGGGTTCGAATCCCTCCGTCCCCACCAAATTCGACAAACGAATTCGTAAAGATTTCGTGACAGAGCTCGTCGCAGCTCTTGAACCAGATCTCGCGGGGTCTCGACGGTTGTTGGTTCCGCCCACCACGAGCTGTACCTCTCGAGTCAGGAGGAGCCACGACGACGGACCGACCAGCAGCCGAGCACTGGTTCCCACAGGTACTCGTCGTCGGCCAGGTCCCCATGATCACAGCAACTGCGCCGCGGGAGCGTGCACAAGTCTTCCGAGCTGGGTCTCCGAGCCCCGTGTCGCGGATTACCCGGAACTGCGGTGCAGGATGACCGTCAGTGGCGTTCATGGTCGGTCAGACGATTACGAGACCGATACGCGGATCGAGATTCGTGAGGTCGTCAGGCTCGGACGTCACAACGTGCTGGCCGGCACGACGCGCGCAGATCACCACGTGCGCGTCCGCGATGTCGGCCGTCGCGCTCGCCGACAGCAAGCGCCCGACGTTCGTCGCGTCGACCCGGTCGAGTGGGACGACATCAGTGGTCGGTTGGCGGACCAGCCGGGACAGACGGGCTTGCCGTTGCGGCTGCCGGATCGCTTGCGCCAAAGCGGTGGCCGGGATCGTGACGCGAGCACCCGTCTCAGCGGCGCGCGCCACCAATACGAGGACCCGACGGTCGTTTCGGTCCAGGGCGATGAGGCCCCCGGTGTCGAAGGTGATGCCGGCCATCACGCCGCAGAGGACCTGCGGCGCCTTTTGTTGCCGAGCGCCTCGTCCGCCCAACGGCGCTCCTCGGCGGAAAGCTCGCCCCCACTCGCCTCCAGGGCGTCGGCCAGCACGGCGCCCCAACCC
>JAODBO010000132.1 GCA_025464005.1 Acidimicrobiaceae bacterium
CACTTGGTCGTTGGGATTGGATCGCACCCGAGATCCTTCTCGGGCCACCACAACGACCGGTGGATGGTCTATTTCTGTGTGAAGGTCCTGTTCAGAGGCCACGTCTCCAATCCGCGCGGCCACTTAGTCGACATTGGTCGTGCGAGTGCGCCGTCCGGCGAAGTCGCCACGCCTCGACGGCGAGGAGAACCGAGATGAGCGCCGGCACCAGTGAGTGGCACCGCCCATTGCGCCACACGCAACGCGGCCACCTGAGCGCAGAGACCGTCCAGTCGGCCGGCATGCGGCGTCACGCCGCGATCTCGGGCGACCTTGCCGGATCGGAGAAGATATGGATGGGAGAGAGCTACGTGACGCCGGGCGCGCGGTCGAGCGACCACCATCACGGCGAGTCCGAGACGGGCATCTACGTGGTCTCGGGTCACCCGGTATTCGTGTTCCTCGAGGACGGGATCGAGTCGAGGATCGAAACGGGGCCCGGAGACTACGTCTACGTCCCGCCCTTTGTACCCCACCGGGAGGAGAATCCGTCCACGGACGAGGAGGCGATCGTCGTCCTCGCTCGAAGCACCCAAGACGCGATCGTCGTCAACCTCCAGAGCCTGCACGACTTCGGCGCCAGCGGCCCGTGAGGTCTCGCACGCCGCCGCGGTGACGATCGGCGTGCGCTCGACGGCAACCGTCCAGGTACGTCAAGACCGCATGCCGACAGGCGCCCCACGAAGTCCCAGGGCGATGCCTCCGCGGAGAACGGACAAACCGGATGCGACCGCGAGAGCTGCTCGGTACTCGCTGGTCACCGCGGCGGGATCAGCAAGGCTTGACCTCCGAGCCCTGGTCAGGACCACCAAAGGTGCGCAGGTCGTAGACGGCCGCGACCACTAGCCGCCAGGGAATCCGACTGCACCCCCGGTCACCCGAATCGAAAATTCTCGGGTTGTTCCACAGGAGCTGTCGATCTCATGGTCGCCCGTTCGACGCATGGGTGAGAGACAGGGAAAGTCCCCGCCCCTCCGACCGAGGAGTCACCATGCCGCGTTTTCTGACGATGATCCGCATCGACGAGCAGAATGCCCCAACCGGGGACCTCGACCCCGAGTTCGAGAAGCGCATGGGCGCCCTGTTTGAGGAGGTCACCAACGCTGGAGTCATGTTGGACACCGCTGGGCTGACACCCACGTCCGAGGGTACCCGGGTCACCTGGTCGGGCGGCAATCTCAGCTACATCGATGGACCCTTCACCGAGAGCAAGGAAGTCGTCGGCGGATACGCAATTCTCCAGGCCAGAGACAAAGCCGAGGCCATCGAGTGGACCAAGCGGTTCCTGCAGATCCACGACAAGCACTGGACCGTGACCGCCGAGGTTCGCCAGATCGCTGATCGCTGATCGCTAAGGGCTGAGGGCTGATCCGCCCGCGCTTGCCCCGCTCCTACGCGACGGCTCTGATGAGTGGTCGTGACGCCGATAAGCGCTAGAGGGACGGTCGAGGCAGTGTTCCGCATCGAGTCGGCGCGGATCATCGCAGGTGTCGCGCACATCGTGCGGGACGTCGGCATCGCCGAGGAACTCGCGCAGGACGCTTTGGTCGCCGCGCTGGAGCAGTGGCCGGAGTCAGGTGTCCCGGACAAGCCGGGCGCCTGGCTCATGGCCACCGCCAAGCACCGCGCGATCGATCTCGTACGTCGCAAGGAGACGTACGCCCGAAAGCTCGCGGAGGTCGGCCGGGCGCTGGCAGACATTCCGCCGCTCGAGGTATCGGAAGCCGAGGACATCGACGACGACTTGCTGCGCCTGATCTTCACCGCATGCCATCCCATGCTGTCCACCGAGGCCCGGATAGCGCTCACATTGCGATTGGTGGGCGGACTGACGACGGATGAGATCGCCCGCGCGTTCCTGACCTCGGAGTCCACGATCGCCCAGCGGATCGTCCGTGCCAAGCGGACGCTCGCCAAGGCCGGGGTCCCCTTCGAGGTACCGAGCGGCTCCGAAATCACTGCTCGTCTCTCCTCGGTTCTCGAGGTCATCTACCTCGTCTTCAACGAGGGCTATTCCGCGACATCCGGCGACAATCTGGTGCGCCCGGCCCTGTGCGAGGACGCCCTCCGGCTAGCTCGCGTCCTCGCTAGCATGATGTCCGAGGAGCCCGAAGTTCACGGGCTGGTTGCGCTACTGGAGCTCCAGGCCTCCCGCATTGCGGCGCGAACCGGTCCCGACGGCGAACCGGTACTCCTCGCCGACCAGAACCGATCCAAGTGGAACCTCATGCTCATCCACCGCGGCATCGAGGCGCTAGGACGTGCAGGCAACGGCCCCTATTCGATCCAGGCCGCGATAGCGGCGTGCCACGCGCGGGTGGCGAGATACGGCGACACGGACTGGACGACTATCGCCGCGCTGTACGGGCGGCTTACGCTGCTCACCCCGTCCCCCGTCGTGGAGCTGAACCGGGCAGTCGCCGTCTCCATGTCGGACGGCCCAGCCGCCGGGTTGGAACTAGTGGATGCTCTCGCGGACGCGCCCGCCTTGAGGGATTACCACTTGCTGCCGAGCGTGCGAGGGCATCTGCTCGAGCGCCTGGGGCGCATGGAGGAGGCGCATGCCGAGTTCGAGAGGGCGGCGCTTCTCACACGCAACGCCCGGGAGCGGGAGATGCTCATGGAGAGGGCTGCGCGACGATACTGACGGACCACTCGTCGCGAGTGGTCGCGGAGAGCCGCTCGAGGTAATCGCTTCGCCCGCGCGCCCCCGTGCCCAGCGCGGATGTGAGACTACGACGCCGCGTTGACCATCCAGCGGATGCCGTAGCGATCGAGGCATGTGCCCCAGTAGGCGCCCCAGAACATCTCCATCATCCCCATCGCCTCCGAGCTCCCCTTGGAGAGTGCCGAAAAGAGGCGGTCGGCCTCCGCACGAGAGTCAGGCTCGAGGTTGATCGTGACGTTGTTGCCGATCCGCACGGCGTGCCCCATCGATTCGAGCATGTCCGTCGCCATGAGCACATGACCGGCGAGAATCGGCAGCTCGGCGTGGAGGATCAGCTGTTGCTCGACCGCCGATAGCGGCGGGGCGGAGGGATCGGCCGGCATGTCGGCGAAGCGCTCGAGCGCGGCGAGTTCTGTGCCGAAGACCGAAGCGTAGAACCCGAGCGCCTCCTCGGCCTGTCCCATGAAGTTGAGATACGTGCTCACTCGGGCCATGCCACGTGCTCCTTGCCTCGCGGGCTGATGCGACCACCCTACGGTGCGACAGCGACCGACGCCGTGACCGCGCCCGACGATCGGGACAGCTCGCTCGGATCCTTGCGATGATCGTCGGGGCGACGCGGTCTGGGTCGCGTCAATCGAGTGGAACTGAACAACCTGCTCGGGAACCCGTCACTATGACGGCCACGATATCGGCGACTTATCCAAGTTACTTATGGCAACTGCGTTGAGCTGACTAGTTCGGCTGCGCGGCGCACCGCGATCTTGAGGATCCGCGACGAGAGCGGCGCTAGTTCGGTCATCTCGATCCCCACTCCCGCCAGCGCCTCCCGTGGCTTCCATATGGCAACCACCTGCCCGTCGCAGACGACGGTGTTGCGGCCGAGGCCGTTGCGTGTGAGGACGGCATCGGCGCGCTCGGCCGGCAACGTGGCGCTCCGGTCCGGGTAGCCGAAGATTAGCTCGTCGAATCCGGGGAGCACGACGACGCCGCGAGCCTCACGGCGACAGGAGGCCAGCTGGTCCCGCGCGTTCCGCCCGAGCAGGAGCTCCGTCCTGTCGACCTCCATGACCTCGAGAGCGTGGCGAGCGAGGGACACTGCAACGCTGGTCTCGGACGCCGTGAGATTCGCCCAGCGGCGCAGGTCGAGCGCAGTCGCCGGACCGTGGCCCTCGAAGTAGCGGCAGGCGAGCTCGCCGAGCATCTCCTCCCGATCTCGGACCGGGGTCGGCGCGATCCACGTGTCGAGCGCGACGACCAGTTGCTGGCCGTCCCGGAGCGGCCCGAGAGCGAGGGCCCCTGCCTGGGCGAGGTGCCAGAGCAGGTGGTAGCTGCGCTGGCCGCTCGTGGCGAGCCCACCCCTTCGCCAGGCCTCGACGAGCTCGGCGCGCCCGACTGGTCCCCGCTCGCTTATGAGCTCGAGGGCAAGGCGCTCCGCCTGACCGAGCGTGGTTGACGTGATCCCGAGGCGTACTTCCCGACCGGCGGCCGCGGCGAGGGCGCGGGGTGCGAGCAAGTCGAGCAGTGACCGCACGTCGCCCCCGGCCACGAGGTGGAGCGTTCTCCGCGGGGACCACGTCCTGAGGACTCGGCCCTCCTCGAAGGCCAATTCGACGCTCCTCGTGGGTCTTTGGTCGCTCCGCACCACCAGCGAACAGATACCACTCCACAGCTGCTGTGCCTGGAGCGCAACGGTGCGCTGCACGGCCTCGGCCGGCTGTCCGCTGTGGGACCCGACGATGCCCTGCGCCACGAGACGAAGCAGCGCCACCTCGCGCGCGTCGCTCACCTGGCAGCCCGCGAGCTCCTGATCATCGCAGCGTCACCGTCTGGCGAAGAACTGGCGAAGATCTGACACGAGGACCTCGGTCGCTTCGTGTGCCGCATAGTGGCCGCTCGCATCGTTGGTCCCCGCGATCTTCGTCAGCGATCCGTACTGGTACCAACTGACGATATTCGCGTGGTCACGATCGGCGAAGCGTCGAATGGACTGGAAGTCTCCGCGGCTGCCTGAGTCTGCGTAGTGTTGGCCACCTCCCGGGTCAGGCGCGTGAGGCACCCATCCGAGTGGCCATCGATTGCCGCGTACCAGCATACGCCCACTTCGCGGCTGTCCTCGAGGCTTCCTCGACGGGTGCCTGCCCGTAATCGCGATTGGGGCCGGTCACAAGAACTGTGCTGTCGACTCCGCTCCGGATGGCCAGCTCTGGTTGCATCACGCGAGTCACCCTAGGCAGGGTAACTTGCTTGATACAAGCTCGTCTGGAATAACTCGTGCTTGTATAACGCAAGTGTCGGTAGGCTGACACCATGCTTGGTCGGCTGTATGAGTCACAGAACTGCTCGGCTGCTCGCGCCCTAGAACTCGTCGGCGAACGATGGAGCCTGCTCATCCTCCGGAACGCATCCTTCGCAGGACATACGCGGTTCTCCGAGTTCGAGCGCCGGCTTGGAATCGCCCCGAACATCCTCGCCTCGCGTTTGGAGAGTTTTGTCGCCGCTGGGCTCATGGAGCTGCGCCCGAATGCGGAGCACAAGGGACAGAACGAGTACGTGCTGACCGAAAAGGGCCGCGACTTCGTACCGGCTCTTGTCGCCCTGACCAGCTGGGGAGACCGTTGGGCTGCGCCAGATGGGCCCCCGATTGTCTACGAACACGAAACCTGCGGAGGAGAAATCCATCTGCAGCTCCGATGCAGCGCCTGCGACGACGTCGCGACTCCGGCGGCTGTCAATGCAAGGCCCGGCCCAGGGTTCGGACAGACGAGCGAGCAGTCGGAACACAGGAAGTAGGTCGCTAAGGCGTCTGCACTCTGTGAGCAGCGCCGTCCCAGCAGCACCTTATGTCGACGGGCCGGCGCGCTCGTTCGCCGGACTCACGCGCGGATGGGGACAGTCCGCCACCGTCCCGCGCGGCTGGCTGTCGCCATCCCTGCTGGTTGCACTCCGAGCGGTAACGGCGTTAACCTACAACCATATGGTTGTGGATCGCCCGTTGGAGAACGAGATCGATCAGATTTTCCAGGCACTGGCGGATGCGACCCGGCGGGACATCCTCGTGCGCGCGATCGAGCAGGAGCAGTCGGTTTCGGCTCTCGCACGTCACTACGACATGAGCTTTGCTGCGGTGCAGAAGCACGTTGCCGTGCTCGAGCGTGCCGCGTTGGTTGGAAAGCAGCGAAGGGGTCGCGAACAGATCGTGCACGGCAATGCCTCCACCCTAAGGAGGGCAACTGCCCTCCTCGACACCTATGACCAGCTTTGGATCCAGCGCGCCATCAATATCGCCGACGTCCTCGCCGGCGAGGAAGGAGACCTGACGTGACCGTCGTCAGCACCACTAAGGACATCGACAACTTGACCCTGACCCTGGTCGCCGAGTTCGGCGCCGGCCCGGATCGAGTCTGGGCGGTATGGGAGGACCCGCGAAAGCTCGAGCGGTGGTGGGGACCACCCACGTTCCCTGCCTCGTTCACGCGCCACGACTTTGTCGTCGGAGGCGAGTCCCGTTACTTCATGACTGGCCCGGCGGGCGAGACCCCGCGCGGCTGGTGGCGCGTCGACGCGATCGACAAGCCGAGAAGACTCGAGTTCGCCAACGGTCTCGCAGGCGATGACGGCGAGCCGATGCCCGGCGTGGAGCCGATGTCCGGCTACGTCACCTTCGAGTCCTTCGACGGTGGCACCCGGATGACCGCCGTGACACATTTCGTCAGCATCGAGCAGATGGAAACGATGCTCGGCATGGGCATGCAGGAGGGTATGACCCAGGCGATCGGCCAGATCGACGCCTTGCTCACACCGACTTCGGTGTGAGCTGGGATCGCTCAACACTCGGCGGCGCCGAGCTTTTCGACGGTACTCCTCTAATCGTGGAACCTGCCCTGCCGAGTGATTAGCCGTCGCGCAATCGGTCAGCGCGGGCGAGCTGGGCGAAGCACTGTGACGTCGGGCGCCGGTCAGGCGATCCGCCTTTGCGGGAAGCCTTACGCGCGACTCAACCCCTCCCGCCCAGCCATGTACTGGCTGTTCGCTTGAGGGCTTCCTTATGTGACAACGATGGTGTCGGTCTGTTCAGGATGCTGGTGAGAATGACGTCGCTGGCGAGATCGGCGTACAGGTGTCAGGTAACGCGAGGTACGGCACTCGGGCCAACAGCGTCGTTACGGTCGAGCTCGATCGAAGTGAGCCTGCACCGTCACCCAGCTCTTGGTCGAGGTCGCTTTCTTCATGCCCAGGATCCTCTTGGTGACAACGACCTCGGTAGAGAGGGTCGCTGTCTCCCCTGCGATGCCGACCTCTGCGAGCAGCGTGACCGACATCGACCGCCCGAGAACAGCGAGGTTCCCGACCACCTCGAAATTGCCGGAGGGCGCGGGACGACTTTCGGTTACCGTGAAGGTGATCGTCGGATGGTTCGCGACGTCGAAGAAGTCGGCGGAGCGAAGGTGATCGTCGCGCTTCTCAACCTTGGTGTCGATGGATGCTGGGTCGATGACGATCTCGCCGGTGACACGTCCATCGGGGTCCACGTCCACGGTGCCTTCCGTCGCATGGAGGGTTCCCTTTGCCCGGACGAGCCACGCGGCTCTAGTGCGAAAGCTCACCGACGTTCGCTCCGGGTTGAGCCTCCACATGCCGACGAGGCTGGTCAGGTCGGCGTTGGCCTGAGTGATCATCGTCCGGCCTTCATGCCGAAGTTTCGACGTTGCCGGCCGCTTGGGCCGCAGCCATCGCGGCCCGAGCCCGGAAAGCCCCTGGGATGAGCTCACCGGCGCCGCGCGCCGCTTCCAGCGCCGGCGACCACCAGGCGAGATCATCGAGCATGACGTCCAGGCTGACATTCGCCGCGGGGTCGAGCGGCTCGCCGTCCTCGTCAAAGGCCGTCGCTACGAACGGGATCACTACGCTGTTGCGCAGCGGCACGGCCTCGGCCTCGATGGCGACGTGGGCAAGGTGCTCGATCGCCCGAATACCCGCCCCGATGCCGGCGCTGTAGCCGACCGCCGCGATCGGCTTGTTCCGCAATCCGAACGAGAGAAAGACGCTGTCGATGGCGTTCTTCAGGACCGCAGGAAGGCTGTGGTTGTACTCGGGGGTGACGACGATGTAAGCGTCGGCCTCCTTGATCTTCTTGTTCCACGCCTTCACGATCGGCTCGGAGTACGTCGGGTCGCTGAAGTCCCCGATCGTGCCCAGGTGCTCGGCGAAGAAGGGCAACGGCCAGTCCCGCAGGTCGATCACCTCGACGTCGAAGCCCCCGTGTGCCGAGGCTCTCGTGACGACCCAGGGCACGACAAGGTCAGCCGATCGGGTCGGGCGCGTGCTCCCGAAGATGACTTGCAGTTTCGACATGTTGACCTCCGTGGGACGACTCGGTACTCGGTTGATAGCGTAGCACCGATAATTGGTTACATACCCATTATCTGTTTCGGATGTAGTCTTGGTGTATGGCGAAAGCGTCGAGGAGGTTGGACTACCAGTCCCTGCCCTTGCTCGATCACCTGGCTCGCGTCGGCCGCCGGGCCGCAGAGGCCTCCATGTCGCCTGGTGGCCTCCGACCCCGGCACCTCCACGCGCTCGGGCTCCTGAGCGAGCGGGGGCCCCTGAGCCAGCACGGCCTCGGCGAGGTACTCAGCCTCGATCCGAGCAACGTCGTCGGGCTATTGAATGAGCTCGAAGAACGCGGGCTGATCACGCGCCGGCGCGATCCCGCCGACCGGCGACGCCACATCGTCGAGCTATCCACGGCGGGCGAGGAAGCGCTAGGCCTCGCCTACGTTCGATTGGGTTTGGTCGAGGATGACCTGCTCGTCGCCCTCAGCGCCGAGGAACGCGCCACCCTCTACCACCTGCTCGTCCGGGCCGTGGGTGCCGAGTCACCGCAATGCAGCGCCGGAGACGAAGAGCCCTCCAACCCAACCTGCTAAGCGCTACGAGCGCACTCTCCGCCGAAGGACCACGACGACTGTTGGTTGCGGTCGGCGGTCGCGGTGCCCGTGTCTTCACTCATCAGATCGGCGCAAATGTGGTGGTGTCGAGCCACGCCGGCGCTTTCGCCTTGGCCATTGCCGAGGGCAGGCACACCTTGGGCTGAGTCGAGCTCGTCGAGCCACGCGTCCAGTGCCGCCATGCTGCCGCCGGTCGAGCTCGTCAGTCACGGTCACGGCGCGCCGCGCCAGCGCCGGCATCCAAAACGAACGATTTCGTTTTGACAGACTATATTTCTCTCAAATATAGTCTGCCTATATGAAGTACCCGGTGGACCAACAGATGGATCGCTCAAGCCGGATCGAGTACGTCTCAGCGCAACTCCTCGCTCGTGCCGCGGTACTGACGCGGCTGCTCGCCAAACAAGTGAACAGCGAGATCTCGCGCACCGAAGCGACCGTCCTGAGCACCCTGAACGACGGTCCCCGGCGGATCACCGAGCTGGCAGAGCTCGAGGGGCTCGCGCAGCCCACGACGACGCTTCTTGTCAAGCGGCTCGAAGACTTGGGCTTGGTCACGCGGAAACGCCAGGCCGATGACGGTCGTGTCGTGATGGTCTCACTCGAGCGGGCAGGAGCGGCGGCGCTCGAGGATTTCCGCGCGCAGTTCATGGCGCTGCTGCGCGCTGACTTGGCTGCCACGACCGACGGGCAGATCGAAGCGCTCGCTGCTGCAACCGAGACGCTGGAGTCGCTCATCAACTATCTGCAGCAGCCACGTGGCGGCGAGCAGGCGAGGACCCATCAAGATCGGTCTGCATCGGAGAGATGATTCTCGAACAGCTCGGGCCGCCAGTTGTCATCGGTTTGACGACGACCACCGCGTCGCCGGCATGACAACCGATGCATTGACGGTCGCCGTACCGGCCTCGATCGGAGCGGCTGCGTCCTTCGCGGTCGCAAACGTGACGCAGATGCGCGCCGCGCGACGCCAGCAGTCGACCAGGACGATCGATCCCCGCCTGCTCGTCCACCTCGCGACCGAGCCGCTCTGGCTGGCTGGCCTAGGGGCGTCGATCGTCGGCTTCGCGCTCGAAGCCACAGCGCTCGCAGTCGCTCCGGTCGTTCTCGTTCAGCCGCTCATCGTTGCCGAATTGCTCTTTGCGCTACCCCTCGCGGCCGCGGTGGGGGGCAGTCGCCTCGGTCGGCGCGAGTGGACCGGTGCAGTGCTGGTCGCGCTCGGGCTCATCGCCTTCGTAGTCATCATCCGGCCTTCGGACGCTGCAGCTTCGGCATCGTGGAAAACCTGGCTGCTCATCGCGTGTCTGATCTCGGGTCTCGTTGCACTGCTCCTTCGCGCCGCTGGGCGCTGCAATGGCGTTAGACGCACGAGCGCCTCCGCTGCCGCCGCGGGAATCTCGCTCGGCATGCTGTCCGTGCTCACGAAACAGACGATGCGGGAGTTCGGGACTCGTGGCCTCGGAGCATTTGCGACAGTGGCACCGTGGGCGGTGATCGCAGTCGGCATCTTCGCTCTTTGGCTGGCACAGACCACCTTCCGCGCCGGTCCCCTCGCCATCTCGCTCCCGCTCATCGACGTCGGCGAACCGCTCGTCGCCTCGCTCGTCGCGGTGATGGCCTTCCGCGAACGACTCGGCAACCTCACCGTCGCGACGTCGACAGGGCTCGTCCTCGCCGCCGGCCTCGTTGCCGCCGGGGTCGTGCTCCTCGATCACTCGCCGGTCGTTCAGACCGCTCAGGCGAGTCTCGTCGGGACCGCCGTAGCTGAGCCAGACCATGCCCAACTCTGCCTAGGTCAAAGGGACGCGGATTATCCAAGCCCAGAATACAAATGCGCACGGCAATCGCGTCGTCCCGACACACAACTCCCTCGCTCCAGGCAACCGTCAGTCCGCCACAACCGTCGATTCACCGCGAAGATCACGGAGCAAACACCTATGGGTGCACCGATCTGCACGAACTCGAAGCACTCCTCGCCGCCAGAATGACCGAGGCCTCCGATCACGACTTGAAAGCGGGACGCGGCGACGAGAGATCCGTCTGGCTGATCACCGGGGCCGCACGCGGCGTCGGGCGGATTCTCGCGGAAATGGCGCTGGGTCGTGGCAATCGGGTCGTGGCGACTGCCGATCGGCTGGAGGACCTTTCGCCGCTCGTCGAGAGCTACCACAGCGCTGTGATCCCCATTGAACTCGACGTCAACGATGAGTGTGCGGATCGCGAGACCGTGCAACGAGTCATCGAGATCTTAGGTCGGCTCGATGTCGTGGTGAACGGCGCTGGCTACGACAGCGCGCGATCCCTCGATGACGAGGGACACGACCTGGAACGCGTGCAGACCAATCTCTTCGGGGCGCTGTGGGTTTCGCAAGCAGCGCTCGTCTACATGTGTGCCGGCGCCGGAGGCCGAATCGTGCAGGTCTTCGGCCTCGACAGCTGCCGGAAGTACCTCAATCGCCAGCTCTATGAGACCAGTCGACGCGCGCTCGCCGGGTTCAGCGAGCGGCTCGCCCGCGAGGTCGCGCCCTTCGATGTCGAGGTGAGCGTCGTCGTACCGGCGGAGATGTACGGCGAGTGGATCGACGACGACCGCTTCCGCACCTACACGCTCGACGCATTCGATCCCGGGTCCGTGTTCTCGTGCGGGCAGGTGGCACAAACGAGGGGCCGAAGAGCTGCCCTGCGTCATCCAACGCGCCCGGTGCCGTGACCTCTGCGACCTGTTCCGGCCGACCGAAGACGCCGGACTGTCGATCGCGGTCGTCCGACCGCTCTTCGAGCCTAGGGACGGGCCGTGATCCTCGACCCCAGCACCGTCGCGCAGCCGGGTGGCCTGGGCAGCCTCCAGATAGGTCACGCTCGCTGCGAACGGGACCCGGTCGTCCCTCTCAGCGAGCACGCAGCGCACGACCGCCGGATGGGCACCTGGGAGAGCGGGCCGGCCACCGCATACCGTTGCGGGAACTCGTCGGGGCCACCGCCAACGAAGTCGATTACCCCCCGTTCCCAATCTTCTCGCGGGCCGCGGTACGAGGTCGATAACTCCAGCGAGGCTGATCACTCCGGCGATCTCGACCGCGGGCTCGGCTCCAGGAGCGCCCGGGTCCAGCTTGCTCCGGTCTGCCGCCAAGGATCGTTCGCAACCGGTCGACGTACTTGACAGATTCGACCTATTCTGTATAGTTAGTCCATGGCGTCCACGGACAGCGCACGGCAGGAGCAAGTGCTATCGGTGGCTCTGGAGGTGTTCGGGCGTTACGGATTCCGCAAGACCTCGATGGATGAGGTGGCGCGATCGGCGGACATCTCCCGGCAGGGCCTCTATCTGTACTTCGCGAGCAAGGAAGCACTGTTCCGGGCCGCAGTACAGCAGGAACTCGACACCGCACTCACCGAGGCGTCTCGTCGTCTCGAGGAGGAAGACGTTGTGCTGGAGGATCGGATCGTCGCCGCGTTGGACGCTTGGATGGGCCGTTTCGTTGGGTCGATGCTGGCATCCGATATCGGGAACATGCTGGAGAACAGCGCTATGCAGCTCGGGGACATGGCCACCGAGTTCAGCGCCGCATTCGAGACCCGACTGAGCTCGGCGATCGCCAAAGCGACGACCGAGACCGATCGCCGCCAGCTGAGCGTAACGCCAGAAGAGATCACCGGGATGCTCCACGCCGTGGGAAAAGGCTGGAGATTCCAGGTCGATTCCCGGTCGGAGTTCATAACCAAAGTGACCGTCGCGGTCCGCCTCGTTTTCTCCCCCTTTACCTCCACCACGAAACGAGCCAGTCCAAAGAAATGAGGGAATCCCATGCGTTACAGGCTTTTGGGAAAGACCGGGGTGCGGATCTCAGAGGTGGCGTTGGGCACCATGACCTTCGGTGAAGATTGGGGCTGGGGAGCATCCCCAGATGTCAGCGCAAAGATCCTGGACCTGTTCGCCGACGCTGGCGGCAACGTCATCGACACCGCCGACGCCTACACCAACGGGACGTCGGAGACCATCCTCGGCGAGCTGCTCAAAGGGCGTCGCGATCGGTTCGTGCTCGCCACCAAGTTCACCAACCAGACCGATCCGGGTGATCCGAACAGCGCCGGCAACCATCGCAAGAAGATCGTCGCGTCGATCGAGGCGAGTCTGCGTCGACTGCAGACCGACCACATCGACCTGTACTGGGTGCACGCTCGGGACCTCCTCACTCCGGTCGAGGAGCTGATGCGTGCCCTCGACGACCAGGTCCGGCTCGGCAAGATCCTCTACCCCGCAGTTTCGGACTGGGCGGCCTGGGAGATTGCGGAAGCCAACACGGCGGCGCGGTTGCGTGATT
>JAODBO010000147.1 GCA_025464005.1 Acidimicrobiaceae bacterium
CGCGACTTCGAGATAGTTGACTTTATCAGTCGAGAATTGGCTCGGGTCGCCTCCGAACCGGCAGCGCCGGTCCGATCCGCGAGCGACCACCGAGGCCGGATGGGACCGCCAGAACGCACGAGCGGCCTGTAGACGCGATGATGGGGCGAATCCAGCGACGACCCTGGCATGAGGAGCAAGCTGTGAAGACGAGACGTTCGGCAATAGCTGCGACGGCGACTGCGTGTGTCGTAGCGCTGATCACGGTCACGTCGGCGGCTGCCGCGACCGTGGCGCCTCGCGCCGCCTCACGTCCTCACGCGGCCCGGCTCGTCTCGGTCGTGCCGCGGGTGACCCACGTCACGCTCCAGGTGGCCGCAGGTGACGTCAAGCCCCACGATCTCGCCGCGCTGACCGCGACCGTGACCCCGCGGGTCGCAGGTCGATCCGTCACCTTGAAGGAGGTCGTCGGCGGAGGGTTCCGGGGACTTGCACGCGCGGTCACCGTCCGCGGTGGCACTGCTGTGCTGCACGTGACCTTTCCCCGACAGGGATCGCTGCACCTGCGCGTCTTCGTGGCATCGACACCGAGGTACCAGGCGGCGATCAGCCCCCGAGTGGTCGAGGTCGTGACGGAGACGTTGCCCATCGTGCTCCCGGCAGGCGTGCAGCTCGGCCTCGGCGCGACGGGCGCGAACGTGCTCGCCGTGCAGCAGCGTCTCGCGGGGCTCGGCTACTGGCTCGGCACGCCGGACGGCACCTTCGGCGACTCCACGCAGCAGGCGGTCTACGCGCTCCAGAAGGCGGCCGGCATCGGCCGGACGGGCACGGTGGGATCGCCGACGATCGCGGCGATCAACAAGGGCGTCCTGCCGGCGCCGCGAACCACCTCGGGCAACGCGATCGACGTCGATCTCGAACGCGACCTGGTGATGATCGTGCATGGCGGGAAGCTCTTCGCAGTCCTCAACACCTCCACCGGCGGCGGCTACACCTACGTCCAGCAGGGAGTGACCAACGTCGCGACGACGCCCACCGGCGTGTTCCAGTTCCAACGCGCTACCGACGGTCTCGTGGTCGACTCCCTCGGAGCGTTGTGGCGCCCGAGGTTCTTCTACGAAGGCTTCGCGATCCACGGGGACAGCTACGTGCCGCCGTTCCCGGTCTCCCACGGCTGCGTACGCGTGAGCAACGAGGCGATCGACTGGATCTGGGCGCAAAACCTTGCGCCGATCGGCAGCGAGGTCTGGGTGTACTGATAGGCCGCTTCGGCTGCTTCACCTCTGACATAGCGGGGAACAACGGCGACTCCGGGCAATCACCCGGCGGTGCTCTCGAGTGGAATCTCGCCCGATCCCCGCGCTATCAGGGTCGTCGGCACGACGTGCTGTTGCACCGGTGAGTCGTCGCCGTGCATGCGCCGAAACAGGATCTCCGCGCCGAGGTTGCCGATCATGACTGGATCCTGGGCTATCACCGAGACGGCCGGCTGGAGGAGATCGGAGAGCTCGAAGTCGTCGAAGCCGACGAGTGCCACCGTGTGCTCGAGCCCGAGGGCGCGAAGCGCATGCACCGCTCCGACCGTCAACCGGTTGTGTGCAGTGAACAGTGCCGTCGGGGGGTCGTCGGTCGCGAGCAGATCCAGACATGCGGCGCGAGCGTCGTCCGCGGTCTCGAGCTCGCGCCGAACGAGTGCCTCGTCCGCAGTGATCCCGAGATCTCTCAGCGCCTCGACGTAACCGCGGTAGCGCAGCCGCGACGGTACGTGTGCGCTGGACTCACCGAGATAGCCGATACGGCGATGGCCGTGTCGCGCGAGGTGCAGGACGCCGTTCGACGTTCCCAGCTCGTTGTCCGACACGACGCTGTCCGCGGCCAGCAGACCGGGCGGGCGATCGAGGAACACGACCGGTGTGCCCGAACGCTGCTCGAACTGCAGGTAACTGTGCTCATGGCTCGCCGGGACGATGATGAGCCCGTCGACGCGCCGTGCGATGAGGTTGGCCGTGAGCTCGTGCTCACGATCGACGTCCTCGTCGACGTTGCTCGCGAGCACCCGCACGCCGTGCGATCCCGCGACGTCCTCGACGGAGCGGAAGATGCTCGCCGAGAACTGGTTCGACACGTCCTGTATGAGCAGTCCGATGGTCGACGGGCGGGCATCACGCCGCCTCAGGTTGCTGGCGGCGAGATTGTGCTGGTAATTGAGTTGGGCGGCGGCCTTCCGCACTCGGACAACGAGATCCTCGGCGACCGTGACCTCGCCGTTCACCACGCGAGACACGGTCTTCAGGCTCACCCCGGCGAGGGCCGCGACGTCGCGCATCGTCGGGCGTCCGGGGAACGTCGTCGCAGGTCGGCCGCCATCTCGCGGCTGTCGTTCGATCACGAGACGAGAGCCTATCCTGGCGGCCCAGACAATCCCTTGACACTGTGCGCGCCCTGTTGTAAACCTGCCACGGGACAACGTTGTCTCGCTCACAGGACAGCCGGGGACCGGGGGCAAGGCCGCATCCCTTCAGTGGATGGGCCGGCGCTGTCACCCGCGTAGCTCGGGGAGAGGTGTCGGGGGACGACGCGCGATGCAGGTGGGCCGATCTCTGCCAGGACGGAGACGCGCAACCGGTCGAACGTCGTGTGGCGCATCAACGTACCTTCAGCCAAGGAGGGGGAAATGATCCAACGTTCAGAGCGTGTCGGGACCATGAGAGGGCGCTTGCGCAAGGCAGGGCTTCTCGGA
>JAODBO010000151.1 GCA_025464005.1 Acidimicrobiaceae bacterium
GGTCGAGTGTGAGTCGCTCGTCGTCAGTGAGGATCAGCGGCGCCTTCGGGCGCCCACGCTCGGCCACGGCATAACGCTACCTGACCCAGATCAATAACGCGAGTATTCAGTGACTCGGCACACTAGCGACCCGGGGTCAATGCCGGACGGCCACCGTCGCCGTCACGTAACGGTGGTCGCTACCGGGCCCGTCCCCGGTGGAGATCCGCTCCACCGAGACATTCGGGCCGGCGAGGACATGGTCGATCCGGACGAACGGTGGCAGGGGCGGCATCATCTGCGACCAGGTCATCTCGAAGGGCTGGTCACGAGCGGCCGCCCCGTCCGTCACGCCGGCAGCGAGAACTCCGCGGAAGGCCTTGTTGCCCCACGTCGCGTTGAAATCGCCGACGACGAGGAGCCGGCGCGGCAGCGCCATTCGGACGAGATGCGCGATCGTCCTCAGCTCGTTCGACCATTCGCGCCACGACACCGGCACCGGAGCCAGGGTGTGGACCACCCATACGGTGAGCGTGCCGGTGGGAAGCACGACGTGGGTCTGGACGACGAGGGGCAGGCCCGACGACGTCAGCACGTGCGTCGCTCGCAGTGGATAGCGCGACGCGATGAGGAAGGCCGAAGGGTCGAAGAGCGAGACCTCGAAGCGGTACGGCAGGCGATCGAGGGCGCCGGATCTCTCGAGCTGGCGCGCGTCGCTCGGGTTTGCCTCCTCGAGGGTCACGAGATCGGGCCGGTCCTGCTCGATCCGCGCCACGTACCCCGCCATGCTCGGGTTTGCGTCGTAGACGTTCGCGTCGAACAGGCGGATCGACGGCGCTGTACGCGTCCAGGCCGGTAGGGGCCGGCCCGCGCTCAGCTCGGGGGCGAGAAAAGCGATCTGAGCCACCGCGACCGCGAGCGCCGCGAAGGCGAGCAGCCGTCGTCGGCCGATCACGGCTGCGACCGCGACCAGCCATGCGGGAAGGTAGATCCAAGCGGTCACGGCGTCGAGCACGACGAGCGGCTCGAGCGAGTCCCACGCGACGATCCTCGCGATGGCGACGCCAGCGAGCGGCACGACGACGATCCAGCCGAGGATCGTGAGCAGGCGACCGGCGTGGCGCATATGCCCGCCGGTTCTCGTCACGGGCTCGGTCGAAAGATCGAGATCGAGGCGCGAAGCGGACACTCGAGCACGGTAGTCGTGGCCTCGGCCCCGGGGAGCGCACGCCGGCACGAGGCGAGCTCGAGCGCCCAGTTTCCGCACCCGCACTCTGCGTCGAGCGATGCGCAAGACTCGGCTTCGTGGCCACCACTCGAGTGACGCATCGAATCGCCGCCGAGCTGCTCGCCGAGCGGGATCCGGTCGTTGCCGCCCTTCTCGCCGCGGCGGGCCCGCCGCGATTCGGGCGGCCCCGTGAGACCCATTTCGCTGCCCTGGTGCGCTCCGTGCTCTACCAGCAGCTTGCCGGAGCGGCGGCAGCGGCGATCCACGGTCGGCTCCTCCTCGCGCTCGACGCCGTGGTCACGCCCGAGTCGTTCCTCGAGCTGTCGTTCGACACCTTGCGAGGCGTCGGGCTCTCGAGGAACAAGGCCATCTCGCTGCAGGATCTCGCCACGAAGGTGCTCGACGGCACGGTTGTGCTCGAGCCGCGCGGGCTGGCTCGTGAGAGCGACGAGGAGGTCATCGCGCGTCTGTCGACGGTACGCGGTATCGGCCGTTGGACGGCGCAGATGTTCCTCATGTTCCAGCTGCGCCGGCTGGACGTCTGGCCGGCGGGGGACCTGGGGGTGCGCCGCGGTTACGGGCTCGCGTGGGGCGTGGCGATGCCGACGGAGCGCCAGATAGAGCCGTTGGGCGACGCGTTCCGGCCGTATCGATCCGTGGTCGCCTGGTATTGCTGGCGAGCGGCCGAGCTCTATGCGGGGGCGGCGGAGAGCGCGCTGACGCGCTAGGGGACTACGCGAGCACGGGATGTCGGCTCCGCGGCCCTGCGACCATCGTGCCCTTGCGAATGCTCGCGCGGGGCACTCCCGCCGGCACCCGCCGTACTCGCACCGTGTGGGCGGCAGGAGGAACGATGTTGCCCGTCGAGGCAATGAACATCACGGTCAACGAGGACGGGCCATACAGCGTGGTCGGCAGCGTGCCGCTCGCGAAGCAGGTCATCGTCACCGATGCCGCCGGTGACTCCGTCGGCTATTCCCAGGGTCGGGAGTACGAGGCGACCGAGACCTACTCGCTGTGTCGTTGCGGTAACTCGGCGAGCAAGCCGTTCTGCGACGGATCGCACGCCCGGGTGCGCTTCGACGGCACCGAGACGGCTAGCCGCGCGCCTTATCTCTCCCAAACGATCGAGATCGTGGGCCCGACGCTCGCCCTCACCGACGCGCAGTCGCTCTGCGCGTTCGCCCGTTTCTGCGACGTGGCCGGGCAGGTATGGAACCTCGTGCAGCAGCCCGGTGCGGCGGCGGCGCGTCTCGCGGTGCGGGAGGCCGCACTCTGCCCTTCCGGACGACTGGTGGCCTGGGACCGAGCGGCTCGCACTCCATTCGAGCCGAAGCTCGAGCCCTCCATCGCGCTCATCGAGGATCCCTCCCAGGGTGTGGCCGGTCCCATCTGGGTGCGTGGCGGCATCACCGTCACCTCTGCCGACGGCACCGACTACGAGCGGCGCAATCGAGTGACCCTGTGCCGTTGCGGCGCCTCGCGGAACAAGCCGTTCTGCGACGGCTCGCACGCGGCGGTGGGCTTCACCGACTAGCGCGTAGCGCCGAGCACGCCAGATGTCCTAGAGGCGACCGCGGCCGGTGGCTATGATCCGGCGATTGCAGAGGGCCGACGGGTCGTCGAGGTGTCCGCGTGCGCCGAGGTGTGCCTGAGCTGGACAGCGGGGAGCGGTCCGGGCTCAGCCAAGGTTCTGCGCGCGCGGGGTGACGTCCATCGGACCGCCCATAGGTGCACGTCCCAGCTAGGAGGGATCCATGAAGTCTGATCGCACGCTGTCCCGTTGGTCGCGCGTCGCACCCGTCTCGATGGCCGCGGCGGGAGTCGCGGTGCTTCTCGTGAGCGGGGGTGCGGGCGCTGTCGCCTCCGCCAGCGGCGTCGCCCGCGCCGCGGCGATCCCGCTACCACCGAAGAGCGCGGCGGTCGCCGCGCTCGTGCCCGCAGCGATAGCGAAGAAGGGCTCGGTGCAGGTTGCGATGGACGCCACCTACGCGCCCGACGAGTTCGTCGCTGCGAACGGCAAGACGATCCTCGGCATGGACGCCGACCTCAACGCTGCGCTGGGCGCCGTGATGGGCATCAAGTGGAACGCGCTCAATGCGACGTTCGACACCATCATCCCCGGCCTGCAGTCCGGGAAGTTCAACGTCGGAAACTCGTCGTTCACCGTCACTCCCGCCCGCGAGAAGGTCGTCAACTTCGTCACGTACTTCCAGGCCGGCGAAGGCTTCTACGTGAAGTCCTCCAGCTCGCTGAAGCTCAACGGTCTCACGAGCCTGTGCGGTCTCGCCGTATCGGTGGAGACGGGCACGGTCGAGCAGAGCGACGCCCAGAGCGCCGTAGGCCTGTGCAAGAAGGCGGGCAAGAAGGCCGACTCGGTCCTCTCGTTCTCCACCCAGAGCGAGGCCAACCTCGCCGTATCGAGCGGACGAGCACAGCTGGGCTTCGCCGACTCCCAGGTGGCCGGTTACATCGTCCAGCAGTCGAAAGGCCTGTTCAAGCTGGACGGATCCGCCTTCGCGGTCGCGCCCTACGGCATCGCGTTCCCGAAGTCCTCGACCCTCGACAAGGCGACCCTCGCCGCGGTCAAGGTCCTCATGAAGGACGGCATCTACTCGAAGATCCTTGCGAAATGGGGCGTGCAGTCCGGCGCCATCGCCAACCCGGCGATCAAGTAGCGACGACGGCGGCTCTCATCAGGAAGTGAGCCGGTGACGATCAACGAGCGCGAGGGGCACCACCCGGAGGAGATCCGGGCGGTGCCCCTGCGCCATCCCGGGCGATGGGTCGCCACGGCCGTCGTGCTCGTGCTCGTGGCGATGCTCGTCCACGACATGGTCACCAACCCTCGCTTCGGCTGGGGGATAGTGGGTCAGTACTTCCTGTCCTCTCCGATACTTCACGGAGTCGGTGTCACCCTCGAGCTCACGGTCGCGGCGATGGCGCTCGGCATCGCTCTCGGGGTGGCGCTCGCCATCATGCGGCTGTCCCCCAACCCGATCCTCTCGGGTGCGTCGTGGCTGTACATCTGGTTCTTCCGGGGAACTCCGGTGTTCGTCCAGATCCTCTTCTGGTATGCGATATCGGCACTTCAGCCGACCGTCGGTCTCGGCGTCCCCTTCGGTCCAGAGTTTGTGCACGCGCTCAGCAATAACCTTGTGACCTCGTTCATCGCCGCGCTGCTCGGTCTCGGGCTCAACGAGGGCGCCTACTACGCGGAGATCGTCCGGGCGGGCATACTCTCGGTGGATCACGGACAGGTCGAGGCGGCGCAGTCGCTCGGGATGCGCCGGGCACAGTTGATGCGCAAGATCGTGCTCCCCCAGGCGATGCGGGTGATCGTGCCCCCGACCGGCAACGAGACGATCTCGATGCTCAAGAACACGTCCCTCGCGGTAGCGGCCGTGGTCGGCGAGCTGCTCTACCAGACGCAGAACATCATCGCCCGCACCTACGAGACGGTCCCGCTCTACATCATGGCGAGCCTCTGGTACCTCGCGCTGACGACCGTGTTGACGATCGGCCAGTACTACGTCGAGCGTCACTACGCGCGCGGCACCTCGTATGCGCTTGCGCTCACGCCCTTCCAGCGCGTGCGCCGCAACCTCTCGACGCTCCGGCGCATCCCGTTCGCCACCACTTCTGCCGAGGGCCGCTGATGGCCGGGCCGATGGTGCGTGCCGAAGCCGTTCACAAGCGCTACGGCCTGCTCGAGGTGTTGAAGGGGATCACCCTCGAGGTCGCGCCCCGCGAGGTGATGTGCCTCCTCGGCCCCTCCGGCTCGGGTAAGTCGACCTTCCTCCGCTGCATCAACCACCTGGAGCGGATCAACTCGGGGCGGCTGTACGTGGACGGCACGCTCGTCGGCTACGAGGAGCGTGGCGGCCGCCTGCATGAGCTACCTGAGCGGGAAGTCTGCCGACGCCGCACCGAGATCGGCATGGTCTTCCAGCGGTTCAACCTCTTCCCGCACATGACGGCGCTCGAGAACGCCGTCGCGGCACCGGTCCTCGTGAAGAAGGAGCCGCGGGCCGTCGTCACCGAGCGCGCTCGCAAGTTGCTGGACCGGGTCGGGCTGTCCGGAAAGATCGACGCCTACCCCAACCAGCTCTCCGGCGGGCAACAGCAACGGGTCGCGATCGCTCGGGCGCTCGCGATGGAGCCGAAGCTGATGCTCTTCGACGAGCCGACGAGCGCGCTC
Source organism: Acidimicrobiaceae bacterium (assembly GCA_025464005.1). Classification (GTDB taxonomy): domain Bacteria; phylum Actinomycetota; class Acidimicrobiia; order Acidimicrobiales; family Bog-793; genus RYN-46. The sequence continues at coordinate 5,409 of JAODBO010000151.1, forward strand.
GACCCCGAGCTTGTCGGGGAGGTCCTCGACGTGATGCGCCAGCTCGCCGAGGAGGGCATGACGATGATCGTCGTCACCCACGAGATCGGGTTCGCACGCGAGGTCGGAGACACGCTCGTGTTCATGGACGAGGGCGTGGTCGTCGAGGCCGGGGCGCCGCGGGAGGTCATCGCCAATCCCCGAGAGGAGCGCACGAAGGCGTTCCTCTCCAAGGTCCTCTGACCGGGAGGAGCGGCCCGCTCGTGGAGGTCGAAGCCGCGAGGCCCACCCGCTCGCGAGAAGTCGCGTCGCTACCTAGCATCGGGTCATGCACATCCGATCGGTCACCTCTAAGGACGCGCCCGCGATCCTGGCCCTCAACGCCGAGTCCGAATCGGCCTTGTCGCCCCTCGACGCCGAAGCGCTCGACACGCTCCTGGCGACCACCGCCCTCGCGCTCCTCGCAGTTGACGGCGAGGGCGAGGGTGACGAGGTGCTCGGATTCGCCTTGGCATTCGGACCAGGCGCCACCTATGACAGCGCCAACTATCGCTGGTTCGAGCAGCGCTACGACTCCTACCTCTACCTCGACCGGATCGCCGTGGACGGACGCCACCGCCGCCGGGGCGTCGGCCGGGCGATCTACGACGAGATGGAGCGCCACGCCGAACCCTCGGGCCGGATGCTCTGCGAGGTCAACCTCGTCCCGCCGAACGACACCTCGCTCGCCTTCCACGCCTCGCGCGGCTACGACCAGGTGGGGACGTTGGAGCACACCGGGGGCAAAGTGGTCGTGATGCTCGCCAAAGAGCTCCGGGGCTCCTAAGACGGGGCGCGGCTACGCTCAGCGAGCGTGGCGACCATCAGCGGCACGAAGAGTGTCGAGAAGCTCGCACAGCCCGCTTCGGCGGAGCGGGAGAAGCCGACGCCCGCAACCACCCAGTCACAAGGTCCCGACCTCGGCCTTCAGCGCCTCGCGCGCCACGCAGCGGCTCGGGCCGGTGCCCACGGTCCGGGCGACGACGGCGGGCCGCACGCGGCGATGCTCAGCGCTGGGAGGATGACCCACCTCCAGCGCTCCGTCGGCAACGCCGCAGTCGCCCGCTACCTCGCGGCCGGGGAGACGCCGGTCGTGCAGCGGCTGTTCGGGGCGCGCCAGGTCGACACCTCCGAGCTCTCCGACATGGAGGCGCTCAGGTTGCACCGCGAGGAGCGAGGGCGCGGGCCGATGGGCTCGGGCAAGCTCGGCTGGCTCCGCGGTGGTCTCCGGGAGGAGGACCACGAAGCGATCGAAGGGCACATCGACGAGGAGGAGCTCGACGAGGAAGCGCCCAGCCCGTTCGAGAACCACCGAGACCTCGTGCCGACGACGAAGGACGTGGGAGCCGAGGTCGGCAAGCCCGCCGGTCTCCTCGCAGCCTCGGGCGCCGGCTATCTCGGCGGCAGCGTCGCACACACCGCTCCGGGGGCGGCCTCGCAGTCGCTGAGCACCGGTGGTGGCATCGGTGGGGAGATCTTCGGCTCCGGATTGCTCCTCGACTCGGCCCTCACGCTGCTGAGCGGCCACAAGCAGCGCGAGGCTGCGACCAAGCGGGGCGATCACGCCGGAAGGCGGCTCGGCTCGCGCAAGATCGGCGCCGGAGGGATGGCGCTCGGTGCCGGCTCGATCGGGGTAGCCGCCGGAGGGCTCAAGCTCGGTTCGGCCTTCGGAAGCTCGGCGGCGGGATTGACCCAGGCCGCGGGTGGCCTCGGGGTGCTCGGCGGAGCGGTCGGCATGGGCCAGGGGCTGTGGCGGATGAACGCCGCCCGTAAGCGGTTCGCCGCAGCGGGCAGGATCACGCCGGCGACCGCTGACGGCCAGCGGTGGAAGAGCCACGTCCGCTCCCAGGAGCTCGGGCGAGGCGCCGTCAATGCCGCGAAGTTCGCTGCCGGAGGGTTCGCCGCCGCGGCGGGCGGCCTGCTCGCCGCAGGCATGGGCGACATGGGCTTCAAGGTCGGCCTCGCCGGAGCCGTGCTCGGTGGCGTGCTCGCGCTCGGAAAGATCGGCAGCAAGATCTCCGACATGTGGAAGCAGCGCCAGGCCAAGCGCGAGGTCGAGAAGAGTGGCGGGGTCGACCACCTCCTCGCCGAGCAGACGCCAGCGCAGCAGGCGCGGGACCCCGGTCGCCGCAACGAGGTCCACGGTCAGTCCGACAAGATGCAGGCATCGCACAGCCCGAACGCGAAGATCGCCGGCGAGATCATCGCGGCGATGCGTGGCGGGCGGATGAGGCTCGTGGCCGAGGCGCGCCAGGTGCGCAAGCAGCTGAGCCTGACGAGTGATCACACCTTCACCAGGGTGAACGAGTACTGGACGAAAAAGGCCAGGCCGAAGTCCCGGCAGGTCGGCGCTCCCGAGCTCAAGCTCCACGACGCCTGGAGCATCCTCACCGCGCTGAACGTCTCGCCCGAGGAGGCGAAGTCCGAGTCCGGACAGGATCTCATCCAGCGCAAGCTCTCGGTCGCCGAGAGCGTCTAGGTGGCGGAGCCGACCTCGTCCCTGCTCGACGAGCTAGCAGTCACGCTTCGAGACGCCGGTCTCGACGCCTTCGTCCGCCCTGGCCATGCAGGCGCGCCGGACCAGCTCCTCGTCGTCTTCGACCCCGCTGGGACCGCCGCCGGTCTCCACGCGCAGCTCCTGTTCCTTCCCGGAGCCGACGAGCCGCCCATCCTGCAGTACTACGTCGCCCTCGCGTGCTCGGTCCCCGACGAGATCGCCGACGTGATGTGCCGCTTCCTCAACGCCGCCAACGCGCCGCTGCCGCTCGGTGCGTTCGGGCTGCTGGAAGTGGACAAAGTCGTCTTTTACCGGTTCAACGCTCCGGCGCGCCTCGATCCCTTCGACGCCGACATGGTCGGCTGGACCCTCACGATGGCCGAGTACGTGGTCGGCGAGCTCGCTCCTTTGATCGAGGCGGTCGCGGGCGGGATGGGCCTCGACGAGGCGCTCGGCTTCCTGGCGTCGACGCTCCAGCAGATCGAGGCCGAGGCCGATGGGCTTGAGTTGTCGTGAGGATCGGGCGGCAAAGTGAGAACGCGTCCTCGGCTTTCGCGCTTCGTTCGCTCAAACTGAGACGGCTCGTTCCGATGAACTGAGAAGTCGAAGGTCAGCGCGTTTCGACGGCGGAAACGGTGAACCGCTCTACGGCGACGCGGACGATGTGCCGCCCGGGACGTGCACCGCGCACCCAGCGCCTCGATTGCAGCCTGAAGCGTGCCCGTAGCCGGCTCCCGCCAACTCTCCAGGCCTCCGAGTTACTGTGTGCCAATGGAGGACCAGGGCAGAGCAGGACGCCCGGGATGCTCCGCTCGGTTGGGTCGGATCGTCACAGTCCTGCTCATCGCAGGAGGCGCTCTAATGCTTATAGGAAGCCTTGAGCCGTGGACTTATGGCGGAGTGTACAGCGGTGGCTTGGTAACCCATAGCAATGGCTTTCAGCTCGGTAGCAACAACGGTTTCAGCCCAGCCGGACTCGCGCCGGTCATTCTCGGAGGGGTCGCTGCACTGAACGGGTCGCTTCGACTCGCAGACAGGGTGGTTCCACGAGTACTTGATATCCCATTGGGCATTACTGGCATCGTTGGCGTAGGAGTCGGCCTCTACGGGCTCGCAGAGGCCCGTTGGTACACGCACCAGATGATCGCCGCCTATCCAAAGATCTTCTATGCCGGAGCCAGCTACGGTTCGTGGCTCGTCTGCTACGGCGGCCTCGCGATCCTCGCCATCGCGGCAATAGCTTTTGATCGCCCTCGAAGGCTCGGTTCGCGCATTGCTATTGCGTTGATCCTCTGCCTTCTTGTCTTGGTGAGTTCTCTCGCCCTTGCGCCGCGCCTGTAGAGTCGGCTTCGGTCCCGTGGCATGTCGCGATAACGCGTCGCACAGCGCAGTCGGGCGCGCGCGCATCGGCGCGGATGCCGGCGATTTCATTGCCGACGAGTCACCGCGAAGTGGTCAGCCGATCGATATCGAGGTGAAGCGCCTTGTGAACCCCCTGAGCAGGAAGATCGTGAGAACCAGCACAGGGGCGATCAGCACGAGCGTCGCCGCAGCCAGCACGCTCAAGTTCGCGGAGCCATAGCTCACGTAGGTCTCGATGGCCACGGGGGCGGTCTGGATGGTGGTGGTCGTGAAGATCGTCGCGCCGAAGTACTCCCCCCAGGAGCTGATCGCTACGAGCATCGCTACCGTCGCGAGGCCGGGGCGAACCATCGGGAGCATCACCCGGCGGAACGCCTGCCACCTCGTACAGCCGTCGACCCTGGCTGCCTCCTCTAGCTCCCTCGGGACCTCGGCGAAGTAGCTGCGCATGAAGAAGATCGTCAGCGGTAGCTCGAAGGTCTCGTAAAAGAGCACGAGGCTCGGATAGGTGTATATGACGTGGAGCCTCGTGTAGATGAAGTAGAGCGGGATGATGTAGAGAATCGCTGGAGTCACGTAAATGGCCACCAGCCCGGTCGTGATAGCTCGACTGCCCCGAAAACGAGACCGAGCAAGCGCATAGCCCGCGGGGACGCCGAGTCCGAGCGCGATCGCCACGCTCGTGACGAGCACGATCGCCGAGTGGCCGATGTCTTGTAGAAAGGGCACGGCGACCGCGTCTTGACTGCCGTACAGGGCAGCGAAGTTCGACGGCGTGGGCCGAAAGATGAAGTGGGGTGGGAGCTGGAACGCATCGGCGGGCGACTGGAACGCCGTCACGAGGATCCAGAGCAGTGGCAACAAGACGAACAGCGCGCCAACGACGAGGACGACTGCCGAGAGTGCGCTGATCGCGAGGTGACGCGATTTCGCCGATCGCGGCGCAAGCTCTCGCAGCCGAATGCGGCCGCGGTGCTGACGCCGGCGACGCCCGTCTCTTTCCAGGGTCGCGATCGGGAGTGCCAGGATGCGTGGCCGGGGCAATCGTCGGCGCGCTCGGTCCCCTCGCGGCGAAGCGAGGCGCAACAGCACCAGCAGGGGCACCGCCATCATGAGCACGAGAACGACCGCCAGCGCTCCTGAGTAACCGGGCTCACCGACGCCGGAATGGAGAACTTGGCTGAAGGTCTGGGTTGCCGACCCAGGACCACCACCGGTCATGACCTGGAAGAGCGCGAACTGCTGAAAGAGTCCGAGCATGCGATAGAGGATCGCAAAAGCGAGCACTGGCCGAAGCGCGGGAATTGTGATGTAGCGGAGGGTTTGCAGGGCTGAGCTCCCGTCGACCTGGGCGGCTTCGACAGGATCCGTGGGCAGGCTGAGCAGCCCGGCCAGCACGATGAAGGCGACGATCGAGATGCCCGACCAGGCGTCCGCGATGACGACAGAGAGCATTGCCGTGTGGGGGTCCGCGAGCCAGATCGGCTTGCCGAGACCCACGAGACCGAGGAAGTAGTCGACCCATCCGCTTGTGGGGTTGAACAGCGCACTCCACGCCACCGCGGAGCCGATCGTCGCGACGAGCAGCGGTAGGGCGTAGATGGCGCGGAACAATCCAACGCCTCGCATGCGCCGCGCCAACAGCACAGCGATCAGGACTCCGACTACCACCTCGATGGCGAGGCTTATTCCAACAAAGATGTAGGTGTTGACAAAGTCGACGCCAAGGTTATTGAATCCAGCGAAGTCGAAGATGGACCGGTAATTCGTGAGGCCGATCCAGTGAAACGAGAAGGTGCCCGGAACTACATAGGTGAAGCTGAGGAAGATGGCCGCGACGAGCGGCACGCCGATGACGGCGATGAGAAGGAGGAAGCCCGGTACCGCGGCCAGTGCAAAGAACCTCCTGTCGCACCAGGAGCGAAGCAGGCTCACGCGCGAAAGGCCGTCACGTCACGACGATCTATGACCTCGCTCAGGAAAGTTTGCACTTGCCGCCCCCGGCCGGACTTGCAGCGCTGCGTCTCATCTCGGTCGTCGTGCCAGTTAGTTCGTCGACAGTAGACTAGCGGGGTCCCGAGCCCTCGTCAGGGCTCGGTCCAGCCAGATCACGCGTTCTCAGTTTGTCCGCACGAACTCCTCGGTGTTCGCGACTTATTTGACCTGTCGCAGTTCGTCGCGCACAATCTCAGTTGGTCGTGATCTCATGAGGTCAGAGCCGCACCTGAGCGCTGCGGCCGCCGGTCGCCCCGCGCCGGGGGCGATCGACCTCGACCAGCACCGCCCTTCGGGGACAGCTCGCCGCGGCCTGGCGCGCCAGCTCGGGCGGCACGACGCCGTCGGCAACAATCGGATAGCCCCATTCGTCCAGGCGTAGGAGGTCGGGGAGCAGCTCGGCGCAGTAGCCGAAGGCGTCGCAGGCGACGGGATCGATGCGCAGCCGGACGCCCATCACGCAGACTCTCGGAGCCCGATGAAGGTCGTTCGGCCCAGGCTGGCGCATGGGCGCCCGCTCACGTGCCCGGCGATGTCGGCTGCGAACACTCGAAGCGCGCTGCGGATGAGTCGCGTCACGCCGTCGGGATGTCGGCACGCTCCCCGACCCTCGACCTCCGCACATCTCCGGATGAGTCGTGCGAGGACGTCCTCGTCGGCCCGGCCGCCCACGATCTGGTCGAGATCGTCGGCGATGGCGGGCAGGCCGAACACGCACGGTCCGCACTGGCCGGCGCTCTCTCCGGCCATGTACCGGGCGATACGCGCCGTCTTGGCCAGGCCGC
>JAODBO010000155.1 GCA_025464005.1 Acidimicrobiaceae bacterium
GGCAGCGGCACGGTCGCCGGGGCCGGCCCGGGCTTCGCAACGGCTCGCCGTGACCAGCGCCCGCCGGGCTTCTCCCCAGCGAGACGCGCCGCGACGGCGAGGACCACGACTCCGGCACAGGCCCACATCGTCACGTCGACCCAGGTGATCGTGGTGTCGGTGCCGGACTTCAGCGAGTGCACGAAGGCCACCGGCCACGCCCCGTAGGAGATGTAGTGGACGGCGCGCCACAGCCGGACGCCGATGAACCGTCTGAACAGGCTCGTGACGACCACTGCGAGGAACAGGTCGAGCGAGAGTGCGCCGAGCCCGATCCACAGGCTCCTATACGGGGAGGTGAAGGGCACGATGGCGGCGGCCCAGCCGAGGGTGACGTACGGATCGAGCTCGGCCGTGACGACGTGGACCACGAGCAGGCCGACGCAGAGCAGGGCGATGTTGCGATGCAGGCCCTCGACGACGAAGCGCAGGGTCGATCGCGGGGTCCAACCCGAGCGCACGACGACCCCGAGCACGACGGCCGCGCTGAGCAGCACGAGCAGCATGAGCCCCGATGCTCGCGAGACGTACCAGAGATCGCGCGTCGAGATCCCGAGGCTGCTCGCGAGCGAGGCGAGCACTACGGCTCCCACGACGGCGTCGACGGCACGGCCATGCCACTGCTCGCGATCACCGGCACGCCTCCGTCGGCCGTGGGCCAGCCTTGCGTGGTCACTACCGAGCCGTCCCTCGCGACGAGGCGCGCCGCCAGCCCGGTGCCCACGAGCCACGACAGCCCTTCCTCGCCCCCGATGATCGCCGCTGTGGCTGCAGCGTTGGCCTCGACGCAGGTCGCCGCGGCAACCGTCGCGGTCCGCCAGCGCCCCGCGGCCGGGGAACCGGTCCGGGGATCGATGAGGTGGTGTTGCTCCTGGCCGGTGCGCTTCCACCGACGGCGAGTCGTGGACGACGTGGCGAGCGCGCCTTTAAGGAGACGCACGTGCTGGTCCGGCGCGGCGGGGTAGGTGTCGGGAGCCTCCTCGACGACGACGGGCCACCCGCCGTCGGGCACCGCGCCGGCCAGCGCGATGTCCCCCCCGAGCGAGACGAGGACCCCGGCGTCTGCTCGGTGCGCCGCCATCGCCGCGGCGCGATCCGCGCCGAAGGCCTTCGCCGTCGCGCCGAGGTCGAGCTGCACGCCGGCGGGAAGCTCGAGCAGCGCGCCGAGGAGGTTGACAGCTCGCCATCCGGGCGCGGGGACGCTCCGCGGGAGCGCCTCGTCGGACTCCGGCGGCACGAGCCCGAAGTCTCGGTCGTAACCTGCCTGGACGAGAGCCGCGCCCACGGTCGGATCGACGAGACCTCGTGTCCATCGCGCGGCTTCCAGCGCCACCTCGACGAGCTCGCGCAGCCCCGGCCCGACCAGGTAGGCGCCCGGGCCCAGCTGGGTCAGGCGCTGCAGGTCGGAGTCGGGTCGAAAGCGGCTGGCGACCCGATCGAGTCGGTGCAGGAGCGAGTCGACGGCGGCGCTCGCCGCTGCGATGGAGGCGGGCACCGTCGTGGCGACACGAGCCGTGGTGCCGATCGCGGGGCGCTCGCCGATCGCGAGGCCGGCGTCCGGGTGGTCGACGCGCTGCCAAACGGGCGGGCCGGCGGCGCCGTTTCGAAGGTCGGGAAGAAGCGTCACGACGGAGCGCTCGAGGCCACCGGCGCCGGAGGGAGCGTCGTGGTCGGTGGCACGGTCGTGGTGGTCGGGGCCAGCGTGGTCGTGGTCGGCGGGACGGTTGTCGTCGGCGCAGAGGTCGGCACCGTGGTCGCGGCGCCGGTCTTCGGCTGAGTCGTCGGGGTCGTGGTCGTCGCCGGAGGGGCGGTCGTCGTGGTCGGCGCCAGCGTGGTCGTGGTCGGCGCCACCGTCGTCGGGGGGGTGGACCCGGCCGTTGCCCCGCCCGAGGTGGACGAAGGCGTCGTTACCTTCGACGCCCTACCCGGCAGCGCGGAAGCAAGGGCCACGCCGACCGTCGCGGTCGCCGCGGCCACTACGACGGACGCGCCCGTGGTGATGCGCCGAAGCCGCCGGGACCCGAGGTCCCGTCGCGCCGTTCGTCCCTCGCCCGAGCTGGAGTCATGGCCGTGGTCACGCACGTGCAAGACGCTAACGAGCTTTCCTGGGACTCCGCGGGGCGCGCGCTGAGAGAGCGGCTCTCAAGCAGCTTCGAGCGCCACCTCGGCGGTGCAGTAGGCGCAGCGCCGGGCGAGGAACGGGATGGTGGACAGGCACTCCGGGCAGGTCTTGGTCTCGGGAGGGGCTTCGCCCTGGCGTTTTTTCAGCCGCGCCGTCACCGATTGGATGGGCCGCACGACGAAGAAGAACAGCGCCGCCGACACGACGAGGAACGCGATGACGGCGTTGAGGAAGTCCCCGTAGTAGAAGGTGCCCCCACCGACGCTCCAGTGCAGTCTCGAGAACGAGACGTGGCCCGGGATCGAGAGCAATGGCGTGAACATATCGGTGACGAGCGCTTTCACGAGCGTCGCGAACGCGCTGCCGACGACGAAGGCCACCGCCAGGTCGATCACGTTGCCCCGCAGGATGAAGTTCTTGAAGTCCTTCAGCACGCTTTTCCCCTTTTCCGGTTCCGACGCCCCGGGGCCCGGGGCGTGGGTGCTGAGCCAGCGTCCGCTTCTCGCGGCGCGAGCGGGCCGTTCCGATCCCATGTATGACGTGGGCATGGATCGACCAGCGTGAAGTTCTTCTTCGAGGTCTTCGTCACGCTGCTCGTCATCATGGACCCGATCGGCAACGTGCCGGTGTACCTGGCCCTCACGGCGGGGCGCCCTGCGAAGCAGCGCAAGCGTCTGGCCTGGCAGGCGGTGATCGTGGCGGGATCGGTCATCGCGGTGTTCGCCCTGTTCGGCCAGCAGATTCTCGAGTACCTGGGTATCACGGTCCCGGCGCTGCAGGGCTCGGGTGGGCTGCTGCTGCTCCTCGTCGCCCTCGAGCTGCTCGTCGACCGGGAACGGCCGCCGACCGAGGTGGGGGAGGTGAACGTCGCGCTCGTGCCGCTCGGCACCCCGCTGATCGCCGGCCCCGGGGCCATCGCGGCCACGATCGTCTTCGTGCGCCAGGCGCACGGCTTCCACGACGCGCTCGCGATCGGCGCCGCGCTCGCGGCGGTCCTCGTCTGCATCCTGCTGGCGCTCCGCTTCTCGCTCGGGGTCATCCATGTGCTCCGACCCGGAGGAATCCACCTGCTGACCAGGATCTTCGGTCTTCTGCTGTCGGCGATCGCCGTGCAGCTCATCGCCCAGAGCGTCCGGGGGTTCATCCGCCTGCACGGTGCGGGGCTGTGACGTTCCGGGGCGGGTTACGGAGATCTCGCGGAGCTAGTGCGAACGTGTGCGGAAAGGCTTGCCGGACGCGATAGTCCGGCCTAGGGTGATTTCTCGCAGGACTGCGAGCCGTGGGGGGCTCGGTCTCTGGTTCAGCTGCTCCAGGTGCTACGAGACCCCCTCGATTTGTCGTCGACGACGCGCAAATGCAAGGGGAGGTACGTGGTGGGACGTGGAGCGAGGCTAGGGATATTTTCCTCGTTGCTCGCCGTGGCGGTAGGTCTCGTCGTATTCGTCTCGATGGCCTTCCTACGCTCCGAGCCACCGACGATCGACTTCGCGGCGGGGCACACTGCGGGCCAGCCGGTGGATATGACCCTGCAGACGGTCGGGGCGATCGGCTACGGGGCGCATTCCACCTGGGTCTCGTACCTAACAAAGGCACCGAACGGGAAGTGGGTGCACACGACGCTCTGGGACCTGCCCGCCAATACCCGGATCAATGTCACGCTCTACGAGTACGACGGCGGCAGCCCGCTGCGCAACCCGCAAATAGGCGCGGTCTACGGGACCCTGGGCAACGTCGAGATCCTGAACGGAAAGCCGGTCTCGCTGATCGACGCCACCCAGGGCAATGGCGTGGCGCACACGTTCTCGGTGCCGACCCTCGGCATCAACGTGCCGCTCTACGCCGTCGACGGCAACGCGAAGAACTTCTGCAACGTGCCGGCACCGTGCCCGCTCTCGACCGCGCACAACGTCATCCAGTTCTCCTTCGTGACGCCGAAGGCGGCCGGTCAGTATCCATGGCAGTGCTTCGTGCCGTGTGGCCTCGGCTACCTCTACGGCAACGGCGGACCGATGCAGACGATCAGCTACATGGACGGATTCCTGAAGGTGGTGAGCTGATGTCCGCTCAGCAGACGAGTGGCGCCGGCGCCACGGAGCCGCGCCACGGCATGCGGCTCCTCGCGATGTGGCTCGTCATCTCGGCGATCGCCGATCCGCTCTTCTGGTTCCTCGCCGGCCCGCACATGCCTCCCGGAGACATGACGACGACGGCTTCGGGGGCGCAGTCCGACTTCAACGTCCTCATGATGGCCGCGCTCCCGGTGACCTTGGGTGTCTGGCTCTACTACGGGTACGCGGCCGTGATGTGGCGGGCGAGCAGAGGCGGCTCCGACCTCATCGGCGGCCCGAAGGCTCGCAGCAATCTCCGGGTCCAGGCAGCTTGGATCGGGACGACGACCGTTGTCGTGCTCGCGGCCTTCGTCTACGGCACCGTCGAGCTCGTCGTCCCGGCGGGTGCCGGTGGTGGCGAGGGTCCCCAGCCGATCTGGACACCGACGTCGAAGACCATCCTTCCGATCCAGGTCATCGCCCAGCAGTGGAAGTTCAGCTACCGCTACCCGACCTACGGCGGCTTCGAGACGGACCAGCTCATGATCCCGAACGACACGACGGTCGCGTTCCACGTGACGTCGCTCGACGTCATCCACGAGTTCTGGGCCTACCAGCTCGAAGTAAAGGCGGACGCCAACCCCGGTACCGACAATGTCGCCTTTACGACGACGAAGGTGCTCGGCAACGTGACGGTGCGCTGCTCTGAGCTGTGCGGCATCTGGCACGGCGCGATGTTCAACTTCGGCCACGTCGTCTCGAAGTCGCAATTCCAGGCCTGGGCCACGACGAGCGAGGCGAAGCTCGCCCCGGTGACGAAGCTCCTGCCGGCCTTCTCGTGGTCCTACACCCCGGACGCGAACGGCGCCGCCGGCGGCTACTACCCGGACAACGCCGACAAGTACAACAAGATCGAGACCTACGGCGCCGACAAGGTCAGCGTCGCGGACACCAAGATCAAGTCGAGCTGAGTGCATGCTCACGACGGAAACGCACCATCACCTGACGACGGCAACGGTTCCCGCTTCGGCGGAGATAAGAGAGGGCTGAACCGATGGCGATCAGCATGCACGAGTCCGTGGACCTGGGACGGCCCGGCGAGACACCACCCCCCGGGGCGGCCAAGCGCCGTTCACCGTGGCTCGGCCAGCACATGGGCACAGCTCTTATCGCCGCGGCAGGCGGCTTCGCCCTCGGCCACTGGGCGGGAAACGCCATTGCCGGCAACTACGAGAACGTCGCCGGCAGTGGTCAGAACAACGTGGCGACCGTGCTCGCCCTCAGCTTCGGCGTTCTCGGCTGGTTGATCGGCTCCGGCGCGCTCAACTATCCGTTGGCCAAGCTGGTCGGCAAGGAGCCGGCGCCTGAGATCGAGGAAGTCGGCTGGGGACGGTACTTTCGCTTCACGCTCGACCACAAGGTCGTCGGGATGCAGTACATCATCGCGGTGCTGCTGTTCCTCTTCACCGGCGGCCTGCTCGCGATGGCGATCCGCACGGAGCTGCTCAGCCCGACGACTCACTACTTCGGCCCGGGCACCTACATAGCGGTGGTGAGCGAGCACGGCACCGTCATGATGATGATGGCGACCTCGGTCATCACCGGACCGATCGCCGGCTGGCTCATCCCGCTGATGATCGGCTCCCGCCGGATGGCCTTCCCCCGCGTCGAGGCCTTCTCGTTCTGGATGTTCACCGCCGGCTACCTCGTGATCCTCACGGCGCTCCCCTTCGGCGGGTTCCCGACGGGATGGACCGGGTACGCGCCGCTGCAGACCCAGGCGGCGGGCGGCATGGACTCCTACCTCGTCGGCTTCGCCGTCGTCGGGATCGGCATGATCACGGCAGGATTCAACATCATCGCCACGATCATCAACTACCGCGCTCCCGGGATGACCTGGAGCCGGCTGCCGATCTTCATCTGGTCTCTGCTCGCAGTGGCTTCGCTGCTCGCGCTAGCGACGCCGACGCTCGTCACCGGTGGGCTCTTCGGCATCCTCGACCGCACCGCCCAGACCGCGTTCTTCGTCAACGAACACGGCGGTAGCTCGTTCCTCTGGGAGAACCTCTTCTGGTTCTTCGGCCACCCGGAGGTGTACATCATGGCCTTGCCCGGATTCGGGATCGTCGGGGAGATCCTCCCGGTGTTCACGGGCAAACCGCTCTTCGGGTACCGGGTTGGGGCCGCCGGCATGCTCGGGGTCGCGCTCCTCTCGTTCTTCGTCTGGCAGCACCACCTGTTCCAGAGCGGCATCAATCCGGACATGCGCCCGCTGTTCATGTTGACGACGGAGTTGATCTCGATTCCGACCGGCTTCATCTACCTGACGGGCATGGGGACGCTCTGGAAGGCGAAGATACGGTTCGAGGTGCCGATGCTCTTCGCCCTCGCGCTGTACTTCAACTTCCTGATCGGCGGTATCACGGGCGTCTTCCTCTCCGACGTTCCGGTGAACGTCACGGTGCACGGGAGCTTCTTCGTGCTCGCCCACTTCCACTACACAATCATGGGCGGCCTGATCTTCGCCTTCTTCGGCGGCCTCTACTACTGGTTGCCGAAGATGACCGGCAAGACGCTCAACAAGACGCTCAGCCTCGTCCACTTCTGGATGATGTTCATCTTCTTCAACTTGACGTTCTTCCCGCTCTTCATCGTCGGACTGCTCGGACAGCCACGGCGAGTGTTCGAGTACGCCCAGCGCTTGCAGGGACTCAACGACTTCTCGTCGATCAGCGCCTACTTGCTCGGCGCGTCGTTCCTCGTGTTCACGGCCAACTTCGCCTGGTCGCTCTGGATCGACCCGAAGCCGGCGCCGGCGAACCCGTGGGGGTCACGCGGCCTCGAATGGCAGACGCCGACGCCAGTGCCGTTCAACAACTTCGAGCGGATCCCGGTAATCCTTGCGGACCCGTACCACTACGGCGAGGAGAACCCCTTGCCCGTGGCCGACCTCGGAGTCCCCGTCGGTGCGGGTGTCGGGTCCGGCGGATCAGGTGGTAGCGGACCGTCGGGAATCTCTGGAACAACGCTGATCGAGGGAGGTCCAGGGGATGTCTGAGGTGTCGCGCACGCCCCAGCTGATGACCACGCCGGAAGAGGCGGCCTACGAGCTGCGTGCCGCGGAAGGAGCGATCTGGACGGGCAGCAGGCTGCTCGTCGGGATCTTCACCTTCGTCTTCGCGAGTCTCGCCTTCGCCTACTTCTACCTGCGCTCGAGCAATAACAGCGGCCTGTGGCGCCCGCACGGCGTCACCGCCCCCACCACGATCGGCGCTTCGGTCTTCGCGATCGTCCTGGCTTCGGCCGCGCTGAACCTTTACGGCACCTGGCGCATGCGCAAGGGCGCCAGCGTGGACTGGGAGGTGAGCGCCTGGACGGCGGTAGGCGGCCTCCTGCTCGCCTTGGGGCTGCAGATCTGGGAGGTCACGCGCCTGCCCTTCTACCCCGGGTCGAGTGGCTACGCCTCGACCTTCATCGGGTGGGCGGTGTTGAACAGCACCCTGCTGCTCGGTTGTGCGTACTGGCTCGAGACGCTCCTCGCTCGGGCGATCCGCCTACGCCGCGCCGTCGCGGAGGATGGTGGCCCGTCGAGGTCCTCCGCCCCGCCGGCGAGGCTCTTCCGGGCCAACCTCGAAGGCTGCACGACCTTCCTCGGGTTCGGGGCGCTCGTCAACCTGATCTTCTTCCTCGTCTTCTACGTGGTGGTCTGATCGGTGGCTCGGACGATCAGCGGAGGTCGGCGCGCTTCTGGCGCCGCAGGTAGTCTTGGGGTAGCGAACCCGGAGGTAGCGCAATGATCGTGGCGTCGAGCTCTTTCAGCTGGGCCGGCCCGCAGTCGCTGACCTTCGCGATCCCGATCGGCACGCTGGCTCTGTACTGCCTGTGGGGCTTCTTCCAGCGTCGACCGACGAGGTGACCACAAGGGTCGGCGCGAGCCGGCCCTCGCAGGTCCTCGGCGGGCGCCGGCTCGCTCTTGTCCTAGCAACGCTGCTACTCCTGATCGTTCTCCTGCCCCCGCTCGGGGTCCTCGCGCGTCGCTACGAGGTGGTCGAGGCCGCGCAGTTCGCCGTTTTGGCAGTGGTGATACCCGCGCTCCTGGTGCTCGGCGCGCCTTGGCTCGGCCTCGGCGGCGGATCGGCCACGGAGATCAGCGAGTCGCTCGAAATGCACCGCTCCTGGAGCAACTCGATGCGTAGCTCGGCGCAGAAGAGGCTGCGCCACCGCAGTCCGTTCCGCAGTGCCGGCTACCTGGCGCTGTATGGCGGGGTGACCATCGCATGGCGCGTCCCGCCCGCCGTCGACGCACTAGCGAAGATGCCATGGCTCTCGCTTCTCGAGGCGGTGACGCTTGTCGTGTGCGGGGTCCTTCTCTGGCTCGAGCTCGTGCCCTCGGTACCATTCGTGCCTCGGTCCGCGTACCCGATGCGTATCGCCGTCGCCGCGTTGGCGATGTGGATCACGTGGGCGCTCGGCTACGTGCTCGGTCTGTCGCACGTGGCCTGGTTCCCCGACTACCACCACACGGCAGGCTCCGGCCTCAGCTTGTCGGCGGACCAGCAGCTTGCCGCAGGGGTTCTCTGGGTCGTACCGGCAGTGGCGTTCCTTCCGCTCATCTTCGTCAGCCTGATGACCTGGCTGAAGGACAGCGAGGACCCCGACGACGAGATGCGCCAGCTGCTCCGCGCGGAGCGGCGGCGCTCGTGGTGGAATCCTCCGGCCACGCCACATGGACCACAGCGCGGGGACGGCGGCCGGGGTGGCTCGGGAGCCGGCCCTCCCGAGCCTCGAGCCGATGGAGGCGACGGCTAGGGAGCCGCGACGAGCCTGAGCGAGGAGTGCAGGGACGAGCCGAGGCTGCGGGCGAGCTTTGCGATGTTCGCGTAGGCAGCGGCACGATCGGACTTCAGGAGTCGCTCTGCTCCGGCGAGCTTGGTCCGGGCAGCGGCGGTGCCGGGATGGTCGAGCAGGGTCGTGATCTGCCCGATCGCGGTGAGGGCGTCGGGATCGCACCAGACGAGCACATTGTTCGTGATCGCGTTCAGCTGTCGTCCGGTCGCCGACGCGGGATTGTCGATGCTCGCGAGATCGTCGATGCTCGCATTGACGTACGAGCAGGCGTTGAGGTCGTCACGGATGAGAGAGGGGATCTCGGCACGATGGGCCGGTGTGATGTGACCGCTCGTCACATCCGCGTAGAAGCCGAGCGCCTCGGTCAGCCCGAGATTGCACGGCTGGGCGTCGGTCGAGACCTCGGCGATCACCGAGCGCGCATCGTTGATGTTGTTCGCCCGGGTGCTGTGCGACGGCAGGTCGGTGATGACGGTGACGGCGACCACCACGACCACTCCCACGCTGAGCAGGGCGGCACGTCCGCGATACCAGGGTCGGCGCGCGCCGGGACCCGGCGGCGCGCCGGACGTCGCCGGTAGGTGTGCGATCGGGCTCGTAGGCATGCTCAGTCCTAACGGGGCAGTAGCTGGCGGGCGTAGTCGGCGATGCCGACGCCGAATCGGTCGATGCTCGTGCGGTCCAGGCTCGATGTGCCCGAGCGGCTCTCGTTGGCGAACGGCGTCGCCTCCAGGCGCTCGTGACCCGAGGGGTCGATGAAGTACATCATCTCGGTGTGAGCGACCCGGTGTGTCGTCTCGGCCACCTCGACCGTGATCCCGTAACGCGTCCACGCGACGTCGAGGGCGCCGAGCGTGCCGGTGAGGAAATACCAGTTGTGGTAGCGGGCGAGGCCGAGCGCCGCAGTCGTCCGTGCGGTCGCGGCGACGGTTGTCGCCTGCGGGTCGCTGTTCACGGCGACGAAAGCCACGCGGCTGGCCTTGGCGCCGAGCGCGGACTCGGCCCGGACGATCTCACTGCCGAGCACCGGGCAGATGTCGTCGCAGGCGGCGTCGAAGAACGCCAGGACGACGACCCGGCCACGAAGCTGGTCGAGTCGAAGCGTGGCGCCGGACTGGTCGGTCAGGACGAGCGCGGGTGCCGGGGTGCCGGGGACGCGAACGATTCCCATGAAGGCGCGAAGCGGGGCCGACAGCGAGGTGCTCCGGGCGTGTGGCGTGCGCGAGGACGGTGACGACGCCGTGACGGAGTACTGGTTGAGGCCGGAGGCGGTGAACAGGTGCTCGAGGCCGATGCCGCCCCCGCCGAGCACGACGAGCGCGGCCAGTGCCCAGTAGATGACCTTGCGGGGCACACGGGTCGGCGGGTGGGCCAACGCGGCGGCCCGGTCCACCCCGGGCCAGGCGCCGTCCCCATCCGTCATCGGGAGCTCGATCCTCCTGACTCCAGCAGCGCCACGGACTGCTCGAGCTTTGACCGGCTCTCGGCGCCGAAGGTCTCGCCGACGACGCGGCCCTTCGCGTCGAGGAAGTACGTGACGGGAAGGGCGACGATGACGTAGGACTCGCTGGCGATCGAGCCGTTGGCGTCGACTCCGACCGGGTACGTTGCCCCGGCGCTCGCGAGCAGCTTGCGTGCGAGCGCGGAGTTGGTGTCGTTCGAGTCGACGCCGACGAAGTTCACCTTGGACTTGTCCGCGGACGAGACGGTTCCGAAGGCGTTCAGCTCCGATCGGCAGTCGGGGCACCACGAGGCGAAGAAGTTCACGACGGTCGGCTTGCCCCGAAAGCCGGCGAGGTCGACTTGTGACCCTCCACCGAGGCGGGGGAGAGTGAACAACGGCGCCGACTTGCCCTTCGAGATCACCGCCACGCCGACGGTCGGGTTTGTCTTGTGCGAGCTCGCCGAGGTGACGGCGTAGGCGATGAAGCCCGCTAGGCCGAGGCCCGCGACGATCGCGACGACCTTGGGCCAGCGTTCGTGGCGGGCGTCACTGGGCGACTGGCTCGCGTCCGGCCCGGTCGCGCCCGGGTCGCCCAGGCCGGATGCCGAGAGATCAGGGGTGACGGACAACTGCGGTGATCCCCATCGCCAGGAACAACAGCGTGAGGTAGGTGATGGAGAAACCGAAGACCTTCATGGCGCGCTTCGGGCTCGGGTCGCGGCGCAGCGACCACGCCTGGCGGAAGAACGCCGCGCCGAGCACCATCGTGATCCCGAAGAACACGAGGCCGAGGTGCGCTACCGGCGCGAGGGCGGCCGAGAGGACCCAGAGCGCAACGGTGTAGAGGATGATCCTCTTCACGACGGCGGACAGGTCGGCGACGGCCGGCAGCATGGGAACGTGCGCTGCGGCGTAGTCCTCGCGGTAGCGGACCGCGAGGGCCCAGAAGTGGGGGGGCGTCCAGAGGAAGATGATCCCGAACAAGACGACCGGTGCGAGGGCGAGGTGCCCGGTGACCGAGCTCCAGCCGACGAGGACCGGGACGGCCCCCGCCGCTCCGCCGATGACGATGTTCTGTGAGGACGACCGCTTCAGCCACATCGTGTAGACGCCGACGTAGAAGGCGGTCGCCGACACGGCGAGCACCGCGGAGAGCAAGTTGACCGTCGTCCACAGCAGCAGGAACGAGGCCAATTCAAGGGAGATCGCGAACACGAGCGCCGAGCGCGGGCTGATCGCCCCGGTCACGAGCGGGCGGTGCTTGGTGCGCTCCATGATGGCGTCGATGTCGCGGTCGTACACCATGTTCATCGCGTTGGCGCCGCCGGCGGCGAGCGCGCCGCCGGCGAGCGTGAGCGCCACGAGGCCGGCCGAAGGCAGCCGGCGCGCCGCGACGAACATCGTCGGGATCGTCGTTATGAGCAGCAGCTCGATGATTCGCGGCTTCGTGAGAGCTACGTAGGCCTTGACGCGCTCGTTCAAGCCAAATGGCGCGACCAGCTCGTCCCCGACTCCCCCGATGCCGGCACTGGCATCCATGCCGCTCACCTTACCCGTCCTGAGCTTCGTATAGCGGGTCGCAATCGGTCGAGGGCGGCCTGTAGTCGCTCGCTCCGGAGGATCTCCTCCTCCTCGTCGTCGAGCGGTGCGAGCTCGACGCCGGTCGCCGCGACGAGGAGGAGGTCCGCGAGCCTCGGGTTGCGGGCGAGCACGGGACCATGCAGGTAGGTGCCGAGGACGGATCCGCCGACCGCTCCCTCGACGCCGCCGCCGACGGCGTCCCCGTTGCCGGTTCCCGCCAGCACCGTCCCGAGCGGCGTCACGGTCGGACCGAGCCGGGTCACCCCGGCGTGGTTCTCGAAGCCGGAGAGCCGGTATCCCGGGGCGAGACCCGCAGCATCGCCGGCCTCGACGACGACCTCGCCGACGGCGCGTGCGCCCTCGCCGCGCACGGTCTCCACGTCGAGCAGCCCCACGCCGTCGTGCGGCCGCCCACCGCTGCCGGGAAAGACGGTGCCGACGATCTGGAATCCCGCGCAGACCGCGAGCACCTGTGCTCCGCCGGCCACGGCCGCGGCGAGTGACCCGTCGATGAGCCGCTCGGCCGAGCGGCTCTGGGGACCGTCCTCACCACCACCGAGGCAGTAGATGTCGCCGGACCGGGGCAGCGGTCGATCGGAGGTCGCGAGCACGAGCTCGACCGGAATGCCGCGCCATGCGGCGCGATCGGCGAGCACGATGGCGTTGCCCGCGTCCCCGTACGTGCCGAGCAGGTCTGGATGGACGACGACGACGGTGAGGGCAGCGCCCGGCGATGCCGACCGGCGAGAGCGCGAGGTGCCCTCCGGCGCGGACGCGTCCGGCGCGCCTTCGAGCGTCGTGTCGGGCGCGCTCCGAGGTGCAACGACCGGAAGCGGCGGAGTCCCGGCCGTCACATGCGCCGAGGCCGTCCGTCCGACCGACGCTCGTCCACGGCCGTCGAGCGCCCGACGCAGCTCCTGGAAGGCCGTGTAGTTGCCGACATAGTCGACCTGCTGGGCGCCGGCTCCCCGCACCGCTGCGACCTGGTCGTCGGAGACCAGGTGCTCGACCCCGGCGTGTCGCAGGCGCACGGCCAGGTCGTGGCGGCGCTCGCCCGTGGCGACGACCCTCCGGCCCGCCAACCGCTCGAAGGGCACGTCCCACAGCCATGACGGGTCGTGGCCGTCGGCGTCCCGGGCGTTGATCGCCACGACGACGGGCCGGCTGCTCTCGGCGAGGAGCTCGATGAGCTCGGTCCATCCGGCGGGGTTCTTCGCCAAAAGCAGCCGGACCGACACGTCGCCGATCCGACCCGCGGCGAAGCGGCCTGCGACCTCGTCGACGTGCGACATGGCGGCGATGGCGGAGGCGACGTCGGTGCCGAGAACGTCCGCGGCCATCGCCGCCATCGCCGCGTTCGCCTGGTTGAACCGGCCCGGCAGCGCGAGCTCGATCGGGATCGTCCGTCCGCCGACCACGAGCACGCCACCTTCGAGCCGCGCAGCGGGTTCCGGGCGTCGGAGCCCGCACCGACAGCTCCACCCCGGTGGCTCGCCCGCATCGGCGAAGTCGATACGGGCATCACAGGACGGGCAGTGGTAGGCGTCGGAGCGCCAAAGGCCTCCGGCGGCCACCCACACGACCTCGCGTGCTGCACTCGCGGCCCAGGCCACGAGGGGGTCGTCGCAGTTCGCGACGACCGTCGCGTCGAGCGCGCCGAACGCCTCCCTCCAGCGCGCCGCGATCATCCGCACCTCGCCTATCCGGTCGAGCTGGTCGCGTGACAAGTTGAGCGCGGTCACCACCCGCGGCCGGACGAGCCGGGCGACCTCGCCGAGGTATCCCTCGTCGACCTCGAGTACCCCGGGGCGCCCGGTGGGCGCGCCGGCGAGGGCGGCGACGAGGCCGGCGGGCATGTTGGCTCCGGCGCTCGAGGTCGCGACCGCGCCCGGTCCTCCGAGCGCCTCGACGAGCAGGCGCGTGGTGGTCGTCTTGCCGTTCGTCCCGGAGACGAGGGCGACGGTGCGACCGGATGCGAGCGTTGCGAGGAGCGAGGGATCGAGCGCGAGCCCGAGGCGGCCGCCCACCGTGGAGCCGCCCCCGAGACCGAGGCGGCGCGAGAGGTGACCGGCGAGCAGGACCGAGCTGCGGGCGACTCGGCTCCTCGTGTTCACGTCTCCTCCTTCCCGGCGGTCGGTGCCATGTGCCGGGCGCGGAGCCCGTCGATCCCGAAGCCGCCGGCAACGCGAGGCGCCTTCGGCCGACACAGCGTCGCGCATCGAGGGCGTGCGTCCCGTCGCAGGGGCCGAGATTGTCGCGCGGGCTAGCTTTGCAGTCGTAGAGGAGCGGATGGATGTGACGCGCGGGAGCGCGCTGCGGGGGCACAGCGGAGCGGGCGGCACAGCGGGACGGCACAGCGAGGGGAGTGACGAGATGAGCGCTGTCGACCCCGGGTTGCTCGCACTCCCGCTCGCGGAGATCCGGGAGGCGGCGCTGGAGCGAGCCGTCGAGCTCGGCTGCGCGCACGCCGAGGTGCGCGTCGAGCAGATTCGCTCCCAGTACCTCTCGATGCGTGACGCGTCGGTCGAAGGCACTACGGACGATCTCGAGCTCGGGATCGGTCTGCGCGTCGTGCACGAAGGAGCGTCGGGCTTCGCCGCGACCGTGGAGCTCGAGCCCGGGTCCGCGCGCGATCTCGTCGACCAGGCGGTCGCGTTGGCACGGGCGACCGGCGCCGCGGGCGCGGCGCCGGTCGAGCTCGCCCCGGAGCCGCCGCACGGGGAGTCGACCTGGGTCGCGCCCTACCGAGTCGACCCGACGAGCGTCCCACTCGCCGACAAGGTCGCGCTGCTCGAGCAGTGGAGCCGGCGAGTCCTCTCGGCGCGGGGCGTCGACCACGTGACGGCGAGCCTGCACGCGGTGGCCGAGGACAAGCACTACGCCGATCTTGAGGGCACCGTGACGACGCAGCGGCGGGTGCGCGTCCATCCCTTGCTCGAGGCGCTCGCCATCGACGGCACGGATGGATCGTTCGAGACGATGCGGACGTGCGCGCCGCCGGTGGGGCGCGGCTATGAGTACCTCGAGGGCGACGGATGGGACTTCGACGCCGAGCTCGACATGCTGCCCGAGTGGCTGATGGAGAAGCTCGCCGCGCCGACCGTCGAGCCCGGTGCCTACGACCTCGTCATCGACCCGAGCAATCTCTGGCTGACCATCCACGAGTCGGTCGGCCACGCCACGGAGCTCGACCGGGCACTCGGCTACGAAGCGGCCTACGCGGGCACCTCCTTCGCCACGCCCGATGGTCTCGGGACGCTGCAGTACGGCTCGGCCCTGATGCACGTGACCGGGGACCGCACGACGCCCCACGGTCTTGCCACGATCGCCTACGACGACGAGGGCGTCGCTGCGAGCTCCTTCGACCTCGTGCGTGACGGCGTGCTCGTGGGCTATCAGCTGGACCGCAGGATCGCTGCCGAGGCCGGCCTCGGCCGCTCGAACGGCTGCGCGTACGCGAGCTCGCCCCTGATGACCCCGCTCCAACGGATGGCGAACGTCTCCCTCGCGCACGGCGGAGCGGAGGGGCCGTCCACGGCGGAGCTCATCGCGGGCGTCGAGCGCGGCATCTATATCGTCGGCGACAAGAGCTGGTCGATCGACATGCAGCGCCACAACTTCCAGTTCACCGGGCAGCGCTTCTTCTCGATCGACCACGGTCGGATCACCGGCCAGCTGCGTGACGTCGCGTACCAGTCGCGCACGACGGACTTCTGGGGCTCGCTCGCCGGGCTCGGCGGGGAGGCGACGTACCTGCTCGCGGGCGCGATGAACTGCGGCAAGGGTCAACCCGGGCAGGTCGCCGCGGTGAGCCACGGCTGCCCGAGCGCGCTCTTTACCCGGGTCGACGTCTTGAACACGCGAGCCGAGTCCGGCAGATGAGCGACGACCGCACCCATCGCCTCGCACCGGCCCACGAGGTCGTCGAGCGGGCGATCGCCGCGGCAGCGGGGGACGAGTGTGCCGTCATCGTCGAGGACCGCAGCGAGGCAGAGATGCGGTTCGCGAACAACACGACGACGACGAACGGACAGCGTCGCGACCGCCGCGTCACCGTCGTGAGCTTCGTCGCCGGACCGGACGGCACGTCCGTGGGTGTCGCGAGCCGCAGTGGCGGCGGGGACGTCACGGACCTCGTGGCTGCCGCCGGACGGGACGCGCGCTCGGCTCCGCCCGCGGACGACTTCGCTCCGCTCATCGGCGACGCGCTCAGCCCGGACTTCGAGGAGGAGCCCGCTATCACCGGCTTCGGCCCGGTGGCGCCGGTGGTAGCGGGGCTGTCCGAGGCGTTGCGGCGCGCCCGGGCGGAGAAGCACGTTCTCGCCGGGTTCGTGACCCACCAGAGCGCCACGACCTATCTCGGGACCTCGGCCGGCACACGGCTGCGTCACGTCCAGCCCTCCGGCTACCTCCAGCTCGTCGCCCGTGCCAGTGACGGGAGCCGCTCCGCCTGGGCGGGCACCGGAGCCGAGGAGCTCTCGTCCGATCAGCTGGCAGCGCTGGACGACCGGGTCGTGCAGCGCCTCGCCTGGGGCGAGCGCCACGTCGAGCTGCCTGCGGGCCGCTACGAGGTCGTGCTGCCTCCCGACGCCGTGGCCGATCTGATGATCGTGCTCGCGGAAGCGGCGAGCGGTCGCGACGCCGAGGACGGTCGCAGCGTCTTCTCGCGTCCCGGTGGCGGGACGCGCGTCGGCGAGGAGCTGTCCCCGCTGCCCTTCGAGCTCTCGAGCGATCCGGGCATGCCGGGCCTGTCGTGCATCCCGTTCCTCGTGGCGGAGAGCTCCAGCGCGGATGTGTCGGTGTTCGACGACGGCGCGGCGATCGGCCCGACGAGCTGGATCGCGGCGGGGCGGCTCGAGCGCCTGCGCTACCACCGGGCGGCCGCGATGCGTTCCGGTGTGCTCTTCACCCCGCCGGTCGACAACCTCGCTCTGTCGCTCCCGGGCGCGACCGCGTCGCTCGACGAGCTCGTCGCCGGCACCGAACGCGGCCTCCTGCTCACCTGTTTGTGGTACATCCGCGAGGTGGATCTCGCGACGCTGTTGCTCACCGGGCTTACCCGCGATGGTGTCTACCTCGTCGAGCACGGCGAGGTCGTCGGGGCCGTGAACAACTTCCGCTTCAACGAGAGCCCGGTCGACCTGCTGCGGCGCGTCCGAGAGGCCGGCCGGAGCGAGCGTGCCCTGTCTCGTGAGTGGGGGGAGTGGATGAGCCGCACGGCCATGCCCCCGTTGCGCGTTGGCGAGTTCAACATGAGCTCCGTGAGCCCGGCGAGCTGAGGGTCGAGACGTGCTCGTCGATCTCGCCTACGGCACGAATGGCCTCGAGGTGGAGCTCCCGACGTCTCGGACGGTGGTCGTGGCGCCCACGCACCGCCCGTCGGTGCCCGACCCCGCGGGCGAAGTGCAAAGGGCGTTGCGCGAGCCCGTGTCCGGCCCGCCGCTCACGGCCCGGGTGCGAAGGGGTCAGCGGGTGGCCATCGCCATCTGCGACGGGACGCGGCCGCAGCCGCGCGACATCGTCGTCCCGGTCGTGCTCGACGAGCTGGAGGCGATCGTCGACCTCGACGACGTGGTCGTGCTCGTCGCGACGGGCACGCACCGGGGCAACACGCCTGAGGAGCTCGAGGCGATGCTCGGCGCCTCGGTGCTCTCGCGAGTCCGCGTCGTCAACCACGACGCGCGCGACGACGCGTCCCTCGCCGACGTCGGGGTGCTCGGCGACGGGGTGCCGGTCAAGCTCAACCGGGAGTGGGTAGAGGCCGACGTCAGGATCACGACCGGCTTCGTGGAACCCCACTTCTTCGCCGGGTTCTCCGGGGGGCCGAAGCTCGTCGCCCCGGGTCTGGCGGGGCTCGAGACGACGCTCGTGCTGCACGACGCTCGCCGGATCGGCGACCCGCGCGCGACCTGGGGGGTGATCCAAGGCAACCCGGTCCATGACGACGTGCGTGCCATAGCCGCCGCGACGGGCGTCGACTACGCCTGCGACGTCGTGCTCAACCGCGAGCAGCAGATCGTCTCGGCATTCGGCGGAGACCTCGCCGAGATGCACGCGGCGGCGTGCGCGGCGTCGCGCGAGGTGGCCATGCAGCCGGTTCCCCATCGCTTCGGCGTCGTCGTGACGACCAACTCCGGCTTTCCGCTCGACCAAAATCTCTACCAGGCGGTCAAGGGCATGTCGGCCGCCGCCGGCATCGTCGAGCGCGATGGCCTCGTGGTCGTCGCCGCCGAGTGCCGCGACGGGTTCCCGGACCACGGCTCGTACCGCGAGCTGCTCGCTTCCGCGGCGTCGCCGCGCCGGCTGCTCGACGACATCATGTCGCGCCCGCACGCGTATCCCGACCAGTGGCAGGTCCAGGTCCAGGCCCAGGTGCAGTTGAGGGCGCGCGTCGCGGTCCATGCGGACGGCCTCAGCGCAGAGGAGCTGAGAACGGCGCATCTCGAGCCGGTCGCCGACATCGGCGCTCTCGTCGAGGCCGAGCTCGACCGCCTGGGCCGGGATGCGATGTGCTGCGTCCTGCCGGAGGGACCGCAGACCATCCCGTACCTCGCGCAGTCCTGAGCCGGAAGAGCGGCGCCACCTCGGGCACCGTCACCCTCCCGACGCACCGGCTCGCGTCCGGGGGGTCGCGACTTCGGGCATGCTGGTGGGATGGACTCTGCGCCCGATCTCGACGCCCCGGCGTCCTCCGGCCCGCGCCAACAACCGACGCCGCTGCTCCAGGAGGTCGCCCCACTGGCGCCCGCGGGCGAGAAGCGGCGTAAGCCGCACCGTCGGACCCGCATCGTCGCGACGATCGGACCGGCGTCCGACGCGCCCGAGACGTTGCGCGCGCTCGCCGCCGCCGGGATGGACGTCGCCCGGGTGACGCTCGCCCACGGCAGCGTGGAGGAGGCAGTCGGGCGCATCCGCCGGCTCCGAGAGGTAGCGCCCGACGTGGGCGTTCTCGCGGATCTTCCCGGCCCGAAGATCCGCGCCGCTCCTTTCGCCGAGGGCGGTGTCGTCCTCGTCGCCGGGGCGGAGCTGCTCCTCGTACCCGGCTCGGGCGAGAGCGGAAGCACGGCAGAACGGATCGCCGTCGCGGTCGACGACGTCGTGCACCGCCTCGAGGAGGGGGACCCGGTCGCGCTCGGCGACGGCGGCGTCTCGCTCGTCGTGCTCGGACGTGTCGCCGGTGGCGTTCGAGCGCGCGTTCGCTCGGGCGGCCGACTGCAGGGCCGTCCGGGCGTGACCGCTCCGGCGCGCAGCATGCAGCTCTCGACGCCGACGTCCGAGGACCTCGAGCGCATCGAGGTGCTCGTCGCGGAAGGCATCGACCTCGTGGCCGTCTCGTTCGTGCGATCGCGCGAGGACATGGAGAAGGTCCGTGACGTCGTCGGCCCGAACGGTCCGATGCTCGTCGCCAAGATCGAGACGCCCGAGGGGATCGCCGATCTCGACCGGATCCTGGAGGTGGCCGACGCGGTGATGGTCGCGCGCGGCGACCTCGGCGTGCGCGTCCCCCTCGAGGACGTGCCGCACCACCAGAAGCACATCATCAAGGCCGGCGTGCGCTTCGGCCGCCCCGTGATCACGGCTACTCAGATGCTCGAGTCGATGGTGACCGCCCCGGTGCCGACGCGCGCCGAGGTGACCGACGTCGCGAACGCGGTGCTGGACGGGACGAGCGCCGTGATGCTCTCGGCCGAGACGGCAATCGGTGCCGACCCGGTCGCGGTCGTCTCGACGATGGCTCGCATCGTCGAGCGGACCGAAGAGGACTTCGACTACGTCGGATGGGGAAGCGGTCTCGGGGTGCAGCAGATCTCCGGACCGCCGTCCTCGCCTGCTCGCATCACAGCGGCGATCACCGGCGCGGCGTGGCGTGCCGCCGTCGAACAGGACGCGGCCGCGATCATCGCGTGCACCCGTTCGGGCGCCACGGCACGGGCCATCTCGCGCTTTCGGCCCTCGATGCCGATTGTCGCGACGACGCCGTCCACGCGCACGGCGCGCCAGCTCAGCCTGAGCTGGGGGGTGGACACGATCATGGTGCCGGAGTCCGAGAGCACCGACGACGTGGTCTGGTTCGCTGTGAAGCGGGCCGTCGAAGCAGGCTTCGCGACCGCGGGAGACGTCGTCGTCGTGCTCGCCGGTTCCCCCGACGAGGCGGAGCCGGTCGCGGACACGCTCCGGCTCGTGCGCGTGAACTAGCCCGGCTCCGGCCCGAACGAGAGAGGGAGGAGCGCCGATGCTGAAGGTCTTCCGCCGGTCATCCGGACCGGTCGCAGAGAGCCGACCGGTGGTCTTCTCGGCCCCGCCTGCGGCCAACCCCGTAGAGGTGGGCCTCGGCCTGCGGACCGCAAGGGAGCGTATGGGGATCTCGCTCGAGCAGGCGCGCGAGTCGACCGGGGTTCCGAGGGTCGACCTCGAGGCACTCGAGCGAGGGCGGCTCGAGCTGCTCCACGTCGAACAGGCGGCGATCGTGGGGCTCTGGCGCTATGCGGAGCTGCTCGGCCTCGATCCCGCACCGCTCGTCGCAGTCGTTCGCAGCCATTGGCCGCGGCCGGCGCTAGCGGTCGACGCGCTCTATAGCGAGTCCGGCGGGGCCGGCATGCCGTGCGCGCGCCTCGCCCTCGGCGAGGGGATCCTGTCGAAGATCGTGCCGAAGGCCCGTGAGCTCACCTGGGGCTCGGTGAGGCTCGGCATCTCCGAGGCCACCCGACTGCAACTCGCGAAAGGCGCGGCGCACGCCGTGCTCACCGTGGCCGTGATCGGCCCGGCGCCCGGCGCTGCGAGTTCCCGGGCGCGCCCGACGACCGGCGCGATAAGCACGATCGGCGCGTCGACGCCCGCCGGCGAGGCCTCCCCGTCAGGGCGCGCCCTCGCCGGACCGCCCGAGCCCTCAACGACGCCGACGACGACCTCCGAGCCGGGACCGGTCGGGGAGCCGGTGAGTCCGAGCGACCCGGTAGATGCTGGCGAGCATGGCTCGGACGCGCAGCAGCGTGGACGCCGATGGCCCGGACAGCTGGCTCATGTTGTGGCTGAGCGCTTCGGTCTCGACCCCGAGGACGACGGCGACGCGGTCACCGAGGAGGGCCCGAGCGGTGGCTCCGACGGCGCGCTCAGGCCTTGAGGGGCCCGGCCTCGTCGAGCACGGTCGCGCCGGACGGGTCGCCGCCCGGCGGCCGGCGCTGTGGTAGCAATAGTCCTCATCGCCACCGTGAGCGGTGGCGATGTTGGTTCCTCGATCCGATCCGTTCGATGACTCCGTGGGAGGTCCAGTGATGCCCAGCCAGATCGGCGTGAGCCCGGACGATCTCCAAGCCCTCGCGGGTGAGGTGCACCAGGGCGCGGCAGCGATCGAGATGATGATCGGCGAGCTCGAGCGCAAGATCGAGCCCCTCGCCACCGGTTGGCAGGGCGCCGCCCGTGAGTCGTTCGAGGACCTCTGGTCGCAGTGGCACGCGGGCGCAGACCACGTCAATCAGGCCCTCGTGGCGATTGCGGAGCTGCTCGCCAAGGCCGGTCTCGCCTACGCCGAGGCCGAGCGCTCGATCGCCCAGGCCTTCCAGCTCTGAGCCGCTGCCTAACTGGAACGGACGTGGACCGCGCGCCCGTCTGACGGACCTAATTTGCAGCTGAACTCGCTCCCTCGAAGAGTTCCTGTTCCCCACGTCTGCAAGAAGGCCCGACGTAGTCGTGGTTGCGGTCCCGATCCGCGCAGCAGAGACAACGAATCCAGCTCATCGTACGATGTAGGTCTCATAGACGACGCCAGCCGGCTGACGGGCGGCAACACTGATGAAGACGCCCTTGTTTAGCCAGTCGAGATCGGCCGCTGCAGTCTCGACCTGAGTTGAAGTGCGGAAGGTGTATTCGTCCGGGCCGACGTTCTCGCCGCGCCCGAGTCGTTCGAGGACTTCGGCGCTGCCGTACCTCACGCCCCGCGATTGGACGTAGAGCAGATCGCCACGATCGGTCCGCAGCGTGTACCGAATGTCGCCGATAGCGGTGCCGTCAGGCAGGATGATCTGCCAGTCGGCGCTGGCTCCCGGGAGCAACTCTCCGCTGAGCTCAGGTCCGGTGAACGTACCGCCGGAAAGTGGAACGATGCGCCGTCGTCCGGATGCGACGTCGCCAACCTCCAGGACCGGGCCAAGTGTTACCTCGAGTCGGTAGACCTTCGTGAGGTGAGGTTCGGGAAGTCGACTGTTCATGGCTGACTCCTTACGGTCGTTGATGGTCGACGGACCCGGTCGAGGACGACCTCCGCGACAAGGAACGCGACCCGTCAGTTCGCCAAGGGATCGTTGGGATGCTGCTCGAGTGTCGTCACTTCCACACTCATCCATCGGTAGAGCGGCAGGGCGGCGAGCAGGTCGTGGAGCTCTTGCAGGTTGTCGGCACGGTACAGACCAAGGACCTTGGCGTCGCCCCGTGCGGCTCGAGCTCGCCACACCCGGACGAGGTGCCCCTCGCGCGCGAGCGTCGCCGCGGCGGCCGCTTCGGCGTCCTCACGCTCCTTGACCTCGGACTCAGCGATGTCGTCTGGGATGGAAAGTTCGAACTCGACCAGGAATTCCATATTGCCCTTGCCTCACTGACACGTCGGGTCCACGCGATCGCGGGCGCTGCTGGGGCAACGGCGAATCTCAGCCCTCTCAGGACGACGGGATCGGACGCGGAATTTTAAGGAACGGGATAGGACTACTACTTCGCCTCGCCGAGGAAGGTGAGCAGTGCCCCTGTTGACCTCCACGGGTCCAAGCGATGTTATCCCGGCACGTCAGGAAGCCTTCGGGTAGGTCGCCGGCCGTCGCACACGACACTCGGCGTCGTCAACGGCCCCGCTGGTATTCGCTGCGCGCCGAGCAGGCTCGAACCTCAAAGTCCCCTGAATGTCATCCGCCGCAGCAGCACTTGACGCAACCCTAGGGTTGCCATATGGTAGCAACCAGCAGGTTGCGATATTCCACTTCAACTTAAGGAGACCCAGTGACAACCAGCACTGACTACCGCAACACCGTCCGTGTCAACGCCCCGGCTGACCTCGTGTTCGACGCCGTCACCACGACCGAGGCGCTCACCGCCTGGTGGAGCCCGGTGACAGGCTCGGGCCTGACCGGCGGCGAGCTGCGATTTCCGATGGTGGCGGATCAGCAGCCTCTCCTCGTCCGCGTCGATGAGGCGGCTCGCCCTACGACCGTCCGCTGGACGGTGATTGAGTGCACCTTCATGGAAGACTGGGTCGGCACCCAGCCGACGTTCACCATCACGCCGATCGACAACGGCTCCTGCGAGGTCAACTTCGAGCACCGCGGCCTGAACGACAAGCTCGAGTGCAAGGACATGTGCAGCCGCAGCTGGGACCACTTCGTCGGCACCAGCCTACGCGAGCTGGTCGAGGGCGGCCGCGGCGCTCCCAACCGCAGCCCGCGGGATCTCGCCCGCCGCGCCGCCGAGGAGAACGGCTGATCCCGGGTCTTGCGACCGTTGCGCGGCATCATCCATAGTCGCTCTCTAAAGGAGGAAGTCATGGCGTTCCCCGACCGCATCGAGCGCACTGTGACCCTGACCCGCGCGCCGCGAGAGGTGTGGCGGGCACTCACCACGGCCGACGGTCTGAGCGCGTGGTTCGGTGAGCGGGCGAGCATCGACCTGCGCCCCGGCGGCGC
>JAODBO010000006.1 GCA_025464005.1 Acidimicrobiaceae bacterium
TTGAGGACCTTGCCGAGCTGGACGAGCGTGCGCACGAGGGCCGCAGACTCGGCCGAGTCCGCAATGCTCGAGACGAAGGACCGATCGATCTTCAGCACATCGATCGGAAGTCGTCGAAGGTACGCGATCGACGAATAGCCCGTGCCGAAGTCGTCGATCGCGATTCGCACACCGAGCGACTTCAAGGATCCAAGACGTACGATCGCCGCTTCGACGTCCTCCATGAGTGCCGTCTCGGCGACCTCTAAAACGAGCAGCGCTGGGTCGAACCCGCTTACGGTGAGCGCGCTTTGGACGTCGTCGAAGATTCGATCCCGATCCAGTTGCCTACTCGACACATTGACCGACACCGAGAACCTGTGGCCGGCGGCCTGCCAGACAGCGCCTTGTCGGCAGGCTTCTTCGAGAACCCAAGCGCCGACGGAAACAATCAGGCCACTTGCTTCCAGGGCAGGGATGAACTCATCAGGTTGGACCACACCACGATCGGGATGTTTCCACCGAAGCAACGCCTCGACGCCGGTGAACGTATTCGTCTGCAAGTCGATGGTGGGCTGATAGAGGAGGTAGAACTGGTTCTCGGCGAGCGCACCGTGAAGGTCTTCGTCCAGGTACCTGTGGTCGTCGACGGCCGCCTGCATCGACGGCGCGAACGCCACCGCACAGTTCTTGCCGGCAGCCTTTGCCTGATAGAGCGCGATGTCGGCATCGCGCAGTAGCTCGCCTGGTGCGACACGCTCACCGTTTGCCGTACCGATGCTCGCCGAGATCGACAGTGGGAAATCGCCCCCGATGAGCTCGAACGGAGCCCGCAAGACGTCGAGGATTCGGTCCGCTGTCTCGGCGACCCCGGCCGGGAACGCCGCGTCCTCGAGAAGCAGGATGAATTCGTCTCCTCCGAGGCGGCCAACGGTGTCGACGCCACGCAGCGCGCTAACGAGCCTCGCGCCGACCGCCACAAGCAGCTCGTCTCCCACCTGGTGGCCGAGCGTGTCGTTGATGTCCTTGAAATTGTCAAGGTCGAGGAACATCACTGCACAGGGGAGATTGCTGCGGCGCGAGCGCGCAAGCATCTGTTCGATCCGGTCGAGGATCAACGCCCGATTGGCGAGTGCGGTGAGTGGGTCATGCAAAGCTTGGTGGCGTATTTGCGCCTGAGCTAGTTCTTCGTCGTGCATGACAACCGCGAGCCGAAAGATCACAAGTCCGATGACGCAGATCGACGCGATTCCGATCGGCACGGCATCCACTGGTCGTCCGAGTGCGGCCTCAATGATGAGGAGCGTCGGCCCGACGAAGGTTGCCACGCTCAGGAAGCCCAGCCTCGCTCGCGGGCGCAACGATCTCTCGATTGGCGCCGAGACCGTCAGGTTCCGCATCGAGGGATGCAGGGCGCAAGCACCGACCATGAGGTAGTAGAGGAGCCACCCGGCCTCAACGGGGGATCCCGACTGGTACGCGACACCGTGGAGGTTGAGCCAGCCATAGTACGAGTCAGTCCCAGCGAGAAGAATGAGACCGGCCGTCAAGAACCGGAAGGACGCGCTCTGACGGCCCCCTCCCGTAATCAGGCGCAGGGCCAAGACCAGGAGCATCAGATCGGTAATTGGGTAGGCGATAGACGTGATTCGCACAGATAATCCGATGGTGCCAACCGCATAGGGTTTCATTAGAAAGATCCAAGACAGGAGCGCGATGGCAGCGCCGAATATCAGGGAGTCGATGACAGCGGCCCGGTCATGTCGACTGCGATAGCGGATGATGAGGGCGAGCCCGGCGACCATGAATGGGACCCGGCCGAGGTAAAAGATGTCCGCCAGGCTCGGAAAGCTGTTCGAGTGAGTGATATAGCGAGCCCGGTAAAACAGGAAGTCCCCGACGGTATAGGAAGCCTGACCGATGGCCATCAAGTACCATGGCATTACGCGGTTCGGCCGCCACCGCAATATTCCGATGATGATGGCCACCACCGCTGACGCGTTCAGGAGGATGTAAAGCGGGTAGCGCGGCGCCCAAGCTGGCAGCCAGGCTGCGCGCAGATTGGCGAAATAGACGAACATGACGAGAATGCCCAGCGCCAGGTACATGTAGCAGGCACGGGCACTCATTTTATTGCTCGTCGCAACGGCAGGGGACGCAACCGGGGGTCGGGTCACCGAGCGCGCCTGATAGTTAAGGAGCTTTGCCATTCATCCGATCCTTCTGGCGGGAAGCAAGCACTTTCGCATCGCACCATCTGGGTCAATCTCCGATGCCTTGGTCTGAGTGAAATCAACTGCGGTCATTGGTTCGCTCCTTGGAAAGTCCCTCTCGCTGGATTCGGTGCTTCGAACTGCCGGTGCCGGCCGTCGCCGGGTCCAGCTCGAACAGGTCATGCGAGCCGCAAGTGATGGCGTCGGGAGAACAAGACTGAGCTGGCCGCCGCCAGCAAGAGCATGAGGACAATCAGCGCGGCGAGCATCAGCGGGCCACGAAGTGATCGCTCGCCGTTCGCCAGCGTCTCTGGAGGGAAGGTGATGGTGGCCACGGAGCGTCGCTGCGTGCCGTTGCTGGAAAGGGTGAGGACTGCTCGCCAGGGCCCTCGGGGAATCTGACTATCGAACTCGACGCGCTCGATCGCCGAGTGACTCGGCGCCAGCATGGTTCCGACCGCGATCGGAAATGGGCCAGCAGAAAGCCGGCCCGGACCGTCAGAGAGGGTCAGCTCTCCGGTGATGTCGAGGGCAGCCTCGCCCACGTTATGGACCTTTGCGACCACGAGTGGATCGCCGTTCTCCGCGCGACTCGCTGCGAGCGAGCCCACCGTGAACTCCGCGGCCGGCATGCCGCCTTTGCCGACTGAGACGTACATTCGAACCCCGACCCGGTTGACGAGGCGAACCCCGCTCTGAGCGGGCGACGCTGCGGAGACCTCTGCCCAGACGACGGCATAGCGTTCCCATGACGAAGCCCTCCTCGGAACATTGATCGTCACGGCATCAAGCGCCGTCGCACCTGGTCCCAGATGCAGGACGGACAGTGCGACTGACGTCCAGCTCGACAATGGATTCCGCGTGCGGCCGGGAGCGAACGAGAATTTACCTGCGACGATGCCGGCCGCAGCTGGGAAGACAACGATGTCGGCCATCGCGTCGGTGGTGTTGCTGATTTCAACCTGGCGAATAATGCGACTCCCCGGAGCAATCCGCTCGACGATGTACGCAAGGCCGAGTGGCTCAGCGGGCGAGCTCGACGCATCGGCAATGAGACGGACTCCGATGCCACCCGGGTTGGGCGACGCCGATGCTGGCGAATCGGCGCTTGTGGCTGCCAAGCTCGCGACGAACAGGGCGAGAGCGATGAGGAGGCCCCAAGCGCCACTCGCCCTGAGATTTCTCACTCACGCGACCGAGCTCGTGATCGTCGCGGTGTAAACGCCGGGCGCGAAGTTCGCCGGTACAAGAATCGAGATCGTCGGCGACCAGGTCGCCGTGCTGATCCCGGTACTTACACCCGTTACGACGGTGACCACTCCGGTCAGGTCCGTGACCGGATTGGCGGTTGCGACGACCGGTCCGGAGTCCACTATTGGACCTGCGGAGTAGCTGACGTTGCTCGCCGGGTCTGCAGGGCCCGCAGTCGGAGTAAACGCCGTGGAGATCACAGAGGCCGTCCAGGTGGTGGGGCCTCCGCGTTGGTCAGAGACGACCACGGCGCCGAGCGAACCGGACATCGTGCTTGCGGTTGTCGACGCGACCTGCGTGCCAAGGGAGATTCCGGCACTCGGCGCGCTGATCGAGAGGGTGCCCGAGGTCAGGGTAAAGGACGCAGGAGTGGACGCTCCGGCAGGAAGGACGATGCCGATCGTCATCGCGCCCAAGGTCGTGAGCAGGAGAACGAGCTTTCGCACCATCGAGACGCCCCGTCGCTGTCATCGAGAGCGGAGCCACGATGTGGCACCCCTGAGTCGCCTGAGCGGCCTCGGATC
Source organism: Acidimicrobiaceae bacterium (assembly GCA_025464005.1). Classification (GTDB taxonomy): domain Bacteria; phylum Actinomycetota; class Acidimicrobiia; order Acidimicrobiales; family Bog-793; genus RYN-46. Next base: position 3,968 of record JAODBO010000006.1, read on the forward strand.
CGAAGTGGACCTGATCGACATGCAAAGTATACCTGCTATTGCATAACAGGTGTACGAAAGCAAGTTTAGAAAACCAGCTCTGCGAACCAGGCTATCTAATGGGTCTCGTTGCTAAGGTGTGACCTGTGCCAAACGACGAGACGACCGACACCCTCCGAACGGTCCCCGACTTTCGGTTCCTCACCAACCACGGCAACACGTTGCTCCTCGTCGCGCGGGACCCGACGATCCGCATCCGAGAAATCGCCGCGCTGCTCGACATCCCCGAGCGGGCTGCACAGCGCATCGTCTCTGACCTGACGAAGACGGGGTACATCGACAGCGAGCGCCAAGGGCGGAGGAACGTCTACAGCGTCAGGAGTGACCGACCGTTCAACTTGCCCTTCCAACGGGACATTGACATCAATGCTCTCCTCGGGATGCTCGCCCACCTTGGCGATCCAGGAGTCCCCGCTACCGATTGAGGTTGCGCCACAGAACCAGGCGCTCTCGGCGAACGACAATGCAGCTCGGGACGTGGACTGCGACACAAGGGGGCACAGAATGGCGCCCTTCGATCGCGTCCGGGCAGTTGCCAGTGTCAACCTTGCCAAGATTCAGAGGCGTCTCGCACTTGCGGGGCGTCGGGTTTACGATCGCAGCTGGATCCAGGTCGTCTTCACGTCGAGGAACTTGTCCAAGGCGTGGAGGCTCTTGTCGCTGCCGTAGCCGGACTCCTTGGTTCCACCGAACGGCACGGTAAGGTCACCCTCCTCGAAGCAGTTGACCCAGACCACGCCCGTCCGCATGCGGCGCGAGATCTGGTGCGCCCGGCTCAGGTTGTTCGTCCACACGCCAGCCGCGAGTCCGTAGCGGGTGCCGTTGGCGAGGCGGACCGCCTCCTCGTCGTCGCGGAAGGTGGTCACACTGAGCACCGGCCCGAAGACCTCCTCCTGGGCGATCGGCAGCGCCGGGTTCACCCGGTCGAAGACCGTTGGCGCGAAGTACGAGCCACCGGCCACCGGCGAGCAGGGGAGACCACCGGCGACCGGCTCGATCCCGTCCGCCCGGGCCCGGGCCACCTGGCTTGCCACGTTCGAAGCGTGCTCCTCGTTCACCATGGCGCCAGTCGCTGACACCGGCTCGAGCGGATCGCCCGGCGCCATAGCCATCGCCTTGGCAACGACACCTCGCAGAACCTCGTCGTGGACATCTTCGTGTACGAGGAGCCGGCTCCCGGCGCTGCACATCTCGCCCTGGTTGTAGAACGCGGACCAGGCGGCCGTCTCAGCGGCCGCCTCCAGATCCGCGTCGGGGAACACGACGTTCGCGGACTTCCCGCCTAGCTCCAGCCAGGTGCGCTTCAGGTTGGACTCCGCGGCGTAGCACTGGAAGAGCCGCCCAACGGTGGTCGATCCGGTGAAGGTGAGCACATCCACGTCGGGGTGCGCGCCGAGCGCTCGCCCGGCCACCGGGCCGAGTCCGTTGAGGACGCTGAGCACGCCGTCGGGCACTCCTGCCTCCGCCCCGAGCTCGGCGACTCGAAGCATCGAGAACGGTGACTGCTCGGCGAGCTTCAGTACCACCGAGCACCCAACGGCGAGCGCCGGGGCAAGCTTCCACCCGGCGATCGTCAACGGGAAGTTCCACGGCACCACGGCCGCTACAACGCCGGCAGGCTCACGGGTGATCAGCGTCACGGCGTCTCGGGCTGAGTGCGGGCGCTCGTCCACCAGCTTGTCGGCGACCTCGCCGTACCACCGCAGCGTCTTCACAAGGGCTGGGACGTCGACGTTTCGGGCCTGGGTGATCGGCTTGCCCATCTCGAGCGACACCAACACCGCCAGCTCGTCCCCTGCTGCGGCGCAAAGCTGCGACCAGCGCACCAACGTCGCACCCCGCTCGGACGGGGGGAGCTGAGACCAGCGGCCGTCCTCGAACGCCCCCCGGGCGAGCGACACGGCCCGGTCGACGTCGTGCTCGTCGGCGAGCGCGACGTCGCCGAGGGACCGTCCGTCGATGGGGCTGCGCACGCTCAGGGAACCGCCGGCCACCGGGTCCTGCCAGGTGCCACCGAGGAACAACTGGCGACGCGGCGACACGGCATCGGCCAGGGCACGCCAGTTCGCTTTAGTCATGACTGCGACACGCTCCTGTCAGGTCAACGGGATCAGAACGGAAAACCGGCACCGCGCGGCGCACAGAAGGACGCTTAGCGTCAGTGCTTTGCCGCAGCCACGAACGCGTCGAACAGCGCCTGCTGAGCGGGATCGACGTCGTAGGTGTCCTCGGGGTGCCACTGGACAGCGCTGAAGTAGCCCCGGGCGCCGGGAAGCTCGACTGCTTCGACGGTCCCGTCGGTTGAATATGCCGTCGCCACGAGCCCTCGGCCGAGCGTCGCCACGCGCTGGTGATGAAAGCAGGACACCTTCGCCTCGTCCGCGCCGAGCACCGACCGCAGCTGAGATCCGGCGACAATCTGGACGCTCTCGAGTCGGCTCCGGTGCGGGACGTCCATGTGCTGAACAAGCGTTCCCTTGAGCGCCACGTTGACCACCTGGAGGCCCCGGCATACAGCAAACAACGGTATGGCCTGTCCGAGTGCCCAAATGGCGACGGCCAGGTCGAAGGCGTCCTGGGCGGTGTCCACGCCGTAGACAGCGTCGTGGGACTGGGTCTCGCCGTAGGATGCGGGCGCGAGATCGCCGCCTCCGGGCAGCAGGACCGCGTCGGCCCAGCCAAGGCGCTCGCCGTTGCTCGCGTCGCGTTCGGGCAGCACGATCACCGGCTCGCCGCCCGCGGCGAAGACGGCAGCGGCAAGTCGCTCGGCGGCCACAACGGCCCGGAAACGCAAGGCCGACGCCGCGGAGAAGCGGCCGGGGATGGCGACGAGGGGACGGGAACGTCCGGACATCTCAGGAACCGCGGCGTCCGGCACGATTTACAGCACCTTGGCGAGGAAGGATCGGGTCCGCTCCTCCGTCACGCCGGTCGTCGTCAGGTTTCGGGCGTCGCCCTCTTCGACGACCACGCCTCCCTCCATGAACACGAACCGCTCGGCAACCTCGCGGGCGAAGCCGACCTCATGGGTGACCGTCACCATGGTCATGCCCTCGGCCACCAGGCTGCCGAGCACCTGCAGCACCTCGTGCACCATCTCCGGGTCCAGTGCCGAGGTCGGCTCGTCGCAGAGCAGCAGCCGGGGTTCCATCGCGAGCGCCCGCGCGATGGCGACGCGTTGCTGCTGCCCGCCGGAGAGCTCACGGGGGTAGTGGTGCGCCCGGTCGGCAAGGCCGACCCGCTCGAGCAACGCCATGCCTGCGGCGTGGGCTTCTGCTTTCGGGCGGCGGAGCACCTTGCAGGGCGCCTCAGTCACGTTCTCCAGCGCCGTCATGTGGTCGAAGAGATTGAACTGTTGGAAGACCATGCCGAGCTTGCGCCGCTGACGGGGCAGCTCTCGCCGGCTCACCTGCTGGAAGACATCGCCGCGTCGGGTGAAGCCGAGCGGCTCGCCCTCGATGAACACGTAGCCCTCGTCAGGCTCTTCCAGGTGGTTGAGGCACCGGATGAACGTGGTCTTTCCTGAGCCGGAGGGCCCGAGGATGCACACCGCCGTGCCGGCCTCGACGGTGAGGCTCACCCCCCTGACGGCGTACTCGGAGCCGAAACGCTTCGATATGTTCCACGCCTCGAGGACCGGCGCGCTCACCGGAGCACCTCAGCCGTCACGGCGATCGTCGCCACTCGCCGATCGATCCGCATGGACCGTTCGAGCCACCACTGGGCGAGCGACATCACCGAGACGATCACCGTGTACCAGATCGTTGCCACCACGAGCAGCGGGAGCACCTTGAAGTTGGCGGAGTACACCTCCTGCACGGAGTACAGCAGGTCGGGGACCGAGATGAAGGCGACGAGCGCGGTCGACTTGCACAGGTTGATCGTCTCGTTGGCGACGGGCGGCAGGGCGACCCTCGCCGCTTGAGGGAGCACTATCCTGCGCATGGCGCCCCAGTAGGTCATCCCAAGGGTCTCGGCGGCCTCCACCTGGCCGGGCGGGACCGACATGATCGCCGCCCGGATCACCTCCGAGGTGTACGCGGCCTGCTGGAGGCCGAAGGTGATGATCGCCGCAGTGAGCGCGGTGAACACGTGCGTCGTGGTGAAGCTCACGAAGGCGGGACCGAATGGCACGCCGAGGGATAGGTGCGCGTAGAGCAACGAGAAGTTGTAGGCGATGATCAGCAGCACGAGGAGCGGGATGGAGCGGAAGAACCACACGTAGATGCCGTTTACGGCCTGCAGCACCCGATTACGCGAGAGCCGCATGTTGGCGAGCAGCACCCCGAGCACAATGGCGATCACGATGGCAACGGCGGTGATAAGGAGCGTTCGCAGCACGCCCGTCAGGATGGGTCCCGAGAACAGATAGCTCCCGACCACCCGCCACTGAACGGCGCTGTTGCGAGCGATGCCCTGGATGAAAAAGGCCAGCAGCGCCGCGGCGAGGACACCGAGGACCTTGGTGCCGACGTTGCGCCGCATCCGCCGCTGCGTCCGCTCCAAGGCGTCGTGCGGCGCGTGCGCTCCGCCGGAGGTGAGTCCGGCGGAGCGACTACGGGCGCTGTCTCGGGGCGTGGTTACCACCAAGGGTGCTTCGTTACTAGTGGACGACGGTCGGGTTCGGGTTGACGAGCGCACGGGAGACCGCGTCGTCGGTCACGCCGTACTTGGCCAGGATCTTGTGGTATCCGCCGTTCTTGATGAGCACGTTGATCGCCTTCGCCAGAGCAGCGGCGACCCCGTTGCCCTTCTTCGTGGCGATGCCGATGTACACGTAGTTGTACTTCGGCCCGCCGAGGCGGAACTTGCCGGGCTCCTGGGCGCTCACGTAGCCGAGGTTGGTCACCGTCGCCGTGGTGGCATCTGCCCGGCCGCTCTGGACCGCCAGCACGGCGGAGCCCTGGTCGGGGAAGGTGGTGATGGTGATGGCCTTCTTCCCGGCCTTGGTGCAGGTTGTCGAATCGGTCGTCAACACGGGGATGGAGCTGTCGGCGGCCACGGTGGAGATGGTCAGCCCACAAAGCGCCGTGACGCTGGAGCCGAGCGCCGGCTTGGTGGCGAGCGACATGAACACGTAGTGGTCAGCGAGGTAGGAGACCATGTCGAGGGTCTTCTCCCGGGCGGCCGTTACGTCGCTCCCGGTCACCATGAAGTAGGTGCCGCGCTGCAACCCGAGCAGTGAGTTCTCGAACGAGGACACCTGCAGGTGCACACGCTGGCCAAGCGGCGCCCCGAGGGCGACGCTGAGATCCGGGTCGATACCGGAGATCTTATTGGCCTTGGTCAACATGGCATACGGCGGGTAGCCGACGACGGCGGGGGACACCAGCGTCTGGCCCTTGAATGCTGCCGGCAGAGGCGCCGGCGCGGTCGCAGCTGCGGCGACGCCGCCGAAGGCGGTCGCTGCCGTGCCTGCGGCGAGCACTGGTACGAGCAGACGGTACGGCTTGGTCGAACGGTTCACGGTTCTCTTCTCCTGTTCCCTGTGGGTGGACTGAACAAGTCGGCGGTTCCTTCGGGCGTCAGCGCGATCAGTCGGTGCGGCTCAAGGTGAGACGGCGGGCACCGCTGATGCGGATGGCGGCGCAGGCGTCGGCAAACTCGTCGAGGCCCTCGGTGACCGAGGCGAGGATGTTGCAGGGCGTCCAGCCGAGGGGGCCGAAGATCCGGCCGCCGTTGCCGTAGAAGAGGCCGATCTCCCATACCTCGTCATTGAGGCCCGCCATCAGGTTCGGTGCCTGGTAGAACCAGATCACGTCCCCGGCGCTCGGGATCACCTGTTGGTTCTCGGCCGGGACGTCGGTAGCGGAGAAGGTCCGGGCTTCCTCGGGCAGGTTCAGCATGATCTCCGGCCCGGCGAACATCGCGTGCGTCGCCAGCATGGTCACCGGAGCGGCCAGCGCCTTCCAGATCATCACGGAGCTGACAGGCGCGTCCGCCTCTCGCAGCGGAGCCACCGCCGCCGGCCCACCTTCGAACTCAAACCGCAGGCCCCGAGCCATCCTCGGCCCACCTCCTCGTGTTGATTGGGGGTGAGTATGGCCGCATTGAGCCATGATGGCAAGGCTACAAGCATGAACGGGCCATTAATGCGTTACTGATCGAGAGAATCCGCCAGAACGAGGGGGCCCCGTCGGAGCGCGGCTACGACGACTGCGGCGTTAGCAATCTCGCTCGCCCCATGCGCGCCTACGTAGCTGGTCAGGAAGTCATAGAGATGGTTCTCGTCCGGGAACAGGCAGTCGATGAGGATCTGCGTCGGGCCGGTAATCGCAGCGCAGAAGCGGACCGCCGGGTGGGTGCCGAGTGCCCGGCCGACGGCGTCGATCTCGAGCGGCGGCACTCGGATCCACACGAGCACCTCCACCTCCAGGCCGAGCAGCCTCGGGCGGATCTCGGTGCGGATGTGGATGGCCCCCTCCGCGAGCAGACGGTTCAGGCGCCGCTGAGCCGATGCTGGGCTCATGCCGACGGCTTCGGCGAGGGAGGAGATCGGGCTTCGCCCATCGCGCCCGAGCTCGACGACGAGCAGCTGATCTTCGGCGCTGAGCTCGACGGGGTCGGTCCGCTCCGGGTCCGACGCCGGCAATGTCCGCAACTCTTGCATCGCTCGGTCGGAAAGACCATCCGCGTACCAGTCGTAGCCGGCTCGGAAGTAGCGGAGCACCGTAGCGACACTGGTGTCGCGCAATCCGTCCAGCGAGGGCAGCTCGTGCAGGAGCAACTGGTAGCGGGCGGCGCTGTCGGCGGGCAGCAGCATGCAGACCAGCTGCCCGGTCCCCTCGAGGACGGAGACGGAGGAGGCGTCCGGGCGCTTGGCGAGCTCCAGGCCGATTGCGAAGGACTTGCCCGGCTCGGTCTGGGCGGCGACGATCAACGGCCGCGCGTCGCCGACGCGGGTCGTGTCGAGGTAGGTCGAGACCTTCACGAGGCCGCTGTCCAGCATCGCTTGGCCCCTGCGCGTGATGGTGCGCTCCGGGGCGCCGAGGCCGCGTGCAACTGCCCGCCACGAGGCCCTTCCATTGACCTGCAGGGCGACGGCGATCTGGCGGTCCAGCTCGTCAAATGCCTCGAGATCGCCATTCGACATGGTGGCGAACAGTAGCAAGGCGCCTGCGGCTCGGGCCTCTCGGAGGTGCGCAGCGGTCGCGTCCAGACGCCGCGGACCAGGCGGTTCCGGCCGGCGGATCGCCTGACACCGGCACAGGTGGCAACGTCAGAATTTCGGGTGTGCTCGCAGGCCGTCGAATAGGAGCCGCAGCTAGCGGCACCAGAGATCCGGGGGCACCGGAATGAGCGGTGACCGGTGTGACCCTCGGCGATCGCCTCCTGGCAGCCGCGACCCGAGCGGATCACACCGGAAGCGATCCGCCGTCAGCACGGCCTCGACGGAGCTGCTCACGGCCGGTCCAGGTGGCGGGGAGCGTTGGCCGTAGACAAAGAGGTGTGCAAGCATCGGCCCCCA
>JAODBO010000012.1 GCA_025464005.1 Acidimicrobiaceae bacterium
GCATGTGGTTCGACGGGCCCTTCAACGGCCTCACGATCAGCGACGTGCGCATCCAGGACACGACCGCCGACGGCATCAACTTCGACGGTGGCATCACCAACTCCACCGTCCAGAACACCTTCGTGCGCAACACCGGTGACGACGGCCTGGCCATGTGGTCATCTGGCACCGCCGACGCCAACGACACCTTCACCCACGACACCGTCGAGGTGCCGGTCCTGGCCAACAACTTCGCCATATACGGTGGGCAGAACAACAGCATCACCGGGAACTACGGCACCGATACCATCACCCAGGGTGGCGGCATCCAGGTCGGCAACCGGTTCGCGGCCGTGCCGCTCGCCGGGGTGACCACCATCGACGACAACACGCTGGTTCGCACGGGCACTCTGGACCCGAACTGGCAGTTCGGCGTGGGTGCCATCTGGTTCTACGCCTCTGACGGCGAGAACATGACCGGCACCATCAACGTCGACAACAACGAGATCCTCGACAGCCCGTACGACGCGTTCGGCTTCGTCGGCGACTACATCCCCAACGCGACCCCGCCGGCCCAGGCGATCACCAACGTCTTCATCAACCGGGCAACCGTCACCAACGTCGGCACCTTCGTCGCCCAGCTGCAGTCAGCGGGCTCGGCCACGATGTCCAACGTCAAGGCGACCGGCGTCGGCATCAGCGGGATGATGGCCTGCGGCTACGGCATCGTCCTCACCCAAGGCTCCGGCAACAGCGGGTGGAGCACCTCGCAGTGCACGTTCCCGACCTTCAACATCCTTAGGCTGACGACCGGGTCGATGGACTTCGGTCTGCTCCAGCAGGGTCAGCAGAGTGCGACGCAAAGCGTGACGGTCACCAATCCCGGGCCCAACGCAGCGACGATCTCGAGCGTTGCGGCCAACGGTGGCTTCAGCGAGACCAACGACTGCCCCACCTCGCTGGCAGTTGGTGCAAGCTGCACCGTCAACGTCAACATCACCCCGACAGCAATACAGACGTACTCGGGCCTGCTGGCCATCGACGCCAATACGCCCTTTGCTCCGTATCTCGTGAACCTGAGCGGTGCGGTGTACAACCCGAACGGCAACCTCGCCTCCACGGCGACTGCCAGCGCTGACAATACGCTCGCCGGGTTCCCGCCTAGCAATGTCAACGACGGCAATCAGGCCACCTACTGGCAGGCCGCGAACGCCTCGGGCACCGTGGAGCTGGCGCTCGCCGAACCTGCCAGCGTCGACCGCCTCGTGCTGCAGCTCCCGCAGGGCTGGGGCGCGCGCAGCCAGATCATCGAAGTGGACTACAGCAACGACGGCACGAACTGGACCCAGCTCGTCGCACCCCAGACGTACACTTTCAGCCCGACCAATACTGCCGGCAACAACGTCGTCAGCATCTCGGTCCCCGCTACCTCGATGAGCTACGTCAGGCTGGTCATGTCGAACAACGACGTCCAGGGAGCGCCTCAGCTCGCCGAGTTCCAGGTGTGGTCGCACTGACCCTCTCAGACTCTTCTAGCGAGATGCTCCGAAGAAGCCGCCGTGCGGCGGAGCTCGCGGACCTCGTGTTCGAGCACCGATCTAACGTCCTCGCCATCTGCTCGTGGTGAGGGGCACGGACCTAGCCCCACTGCGGCGCGTTCTCGTGACGGGGGCCTCAGGTCAACTCGGACGCGAGGTCGTCGCGCTGCTGCGCGGGAAAGAGGTCGAGGTGACGGCGCTCGATCTCGTTTCACAAGACGATCTCGAGGCCGATCGACTCGTGGTCGGCTCCGCGAGCGATGTCGCTGCGGTGCGCCAGGCCGTCGAAGGTATCGACGCCGTGGTCCATCTGGCGGCGATCCGCGCCCCGGGGCTCGGTACGGCTGAGGAGGTGTTCTGCGGCAATTCCACGGCGACCTTCACCGTGTTGGAGCAAGCGGCCCAGGCCGGGGTGCGTCGAGCGGTGATCGCCAGCAGCTACTCGATCACCGGTCTACCCTTTGCTCCGCATAGGCGTCACCCGGCCTACCTTCCGATCGATGAGCAACTCCCGCTCCAGGTGGAGGATCCCTATGCCCTCTCCAAGCAGGTGGACGAGGCGACGGCAAAGATGATGTGGTGGCGCCACGGCCTCTCGGTCGTCGCGATCCGCTTCCCCTACCTCGGTAGCCTGGCGGACACCCTGCCCAAGCGCGCGGCGCGGATCGCGGAGGATCCTTCTTTCGCATCCACGGAGATGTGGAGCTACCTCGAGACCCGCGACGGCGCCCTGGCCAGTGTGCTTGCGCTGGAGAAGGCGCCCCCCGGCTACCACGTGGTCGGGCTCGCTGCCCCGAACACGTTGGCGGCCGAAGACACCAACACCCTCCTCGACCGCTTCCACCCGGACGTGCCGAGGAGGCGTCAGTTCTGCGGGCGGGAGGTGCCGATCGACGTCAGCGCCGCCCAGCAGCTCCTGGGGTGGTCGGCGCAGCACGTCTTCTCGCCCTCGCTCGAGCCCGGCGCTGCCTAGGTGCCCGTTTCGGTGCCGGTGCGAGCGGGAGCTCGTGTACATGACCACGCGTCGCTCTCTACGGGGACTCCCTCCGGCGAGCCGCGGCCGACCAAGGGAGCGCTACGGCGATGGACGCAGAAACAGAGAATGACGGCGTGATGCCACCGGCGTGGGAGCCATGCGCGAGCCTCCTCGCCATAAAGATCACCGACGTGCAGGTGATCTGCACCGCGCCGCAAGGGATCCGCCTCGTGGTCGTCAAGGTGCGCACTAGCGACGATGGCCTGTACGGCTTGGGCTGCGCCACGTTCACCCAACGTCCCCTCGCCGTCGTCACCGCCGTCGAGCAGTACCTTCGGCCCTTCCTGCTCGGGCGTAACCCCGACGACATCACCGACATCTGGCAAGCCATGACCCTGAGCTCGTACTGGCGCAGCGGTCCTGTCCTGAACAATGCCATCTCCGGCGTGGACATGGCGCTGTGGGACATCAAGGCAAAGCGCGCGGGCATGCCCGTGTACCAGCTTCTCGGCGGACGGACCCGCCGCTGTGCCGCCGTCTACGTCCACGCCCACGGCCGAGATGTCAATGAGGTGCAGGCGGCGGTCGAGGCTCATCGAGCCCAGGGGTTCCGCCATGTCCGCTGTCAGGTCGAGGTCCCCGGCTATGCCACGTATGGGAGCGGGAGCACCGCCGCTCCTACTGCCCAGCCAGCCGGTAGCCCTCCGCAACTCTCCCCGAACCAGGCACCGTGGGAGCCACGGCCCTATTGCCTGCTCGTCCCCAAGATGTTCGAGCAGCTGAGGAGCGAGCTCGGGTACGACATCGAGTTGCTCCACGACGTGCACGAGCGGATACCGCCGATCATGGCAATCCAGCTGGCGAAGGACCTCGAGCCGTACAAGCTCTTCTTCTTGGAGGATGCCTTTGCACCAGAGGACCAGGAGTACCTCCGTCTGCTCCGGCAGCAGTCCTCGATTCCGATCGCAATGGGCGAGCTCTACGTCAACCAGGAGCAGTACGTCCCTTTGGTGCGGGACCGTCTCATCGACTTCATCCGGGTGCATCTGTCCGACATCGGTGGCCTGACGCCGGCAAAGAAGTTGGCGGTTCTCTGTGAGTTCTTCGGTATCCGGACGGCTTGGCATGGTCCCGGTGACGTGTCGCCTGTCGGGCACGCCGCGAACCTCCACCTCGACCTTGCATCGTCGAACTTCGGGATCCAGGAGCTCACCCTGTTCGGCGAGCCACTGCGAGAGGTTTTCCCCGGCTGTCCCGAGATCCGGGACGGCGCGATGTGGTCGAACGATCAGCCCGGCCTCGGAGTCGACATCGACGAGCGCCTCGCCGCCCGCTACCCCTTCCCCGAGCATCGGTTCAATGGCGCGTGGCCGGAGATTCGCCGGGCCGACGGCGCGGTGGTGCGACCCTGACGCTTGGCGAGCTCGTTGGCCCCAAGGCTCGGGGCTGTGCGCTTGGGCCAATGGGTCTGGGTCGAGAAAAGCGGCGGGGAACCGCCGTCCGGCGTTGGAGACTTCTTCATCAGTTCAACGGCGAGTAGGGCGCGACCTCGACAGGACAAACGAGCTTCGAGCCGGTGGTCGAAAACACGCGCAACGCAAGATTCGCATCCGGCGCGCGATGGATACGGTGGGTGAATACTGTCGCGACGCCGACAGAACGCTGCCTGTTGATCGGCGTCGTCACGAACAAGGCGTCAGCATTGCCTCGCCGAGAGATCGCCGGCTCGGTCGCGGCCCCGCAGGTTCGAAAGGCCGTCGACGGTGTCGTTCTGGGCGGCCACGTCGGCGGCAGTCTCGAGGAGAGATCGGGGCGCGCGTTCGACGCGCGCTCGATCGCAGAGCCGATGAGACCGGATGTTCCGTAGCCAGTGGAGGCGACGGGATTCGAACCCGCTCTTAACCCTCAGCGAACGTCCTCACTCGAAGACGGTCGCTGAGGGGCACGTGCTGCCGGTTACACCACGCCCCCAAGCATCCGACTTTACCGTCCGTGATGGATTCACATGCGGCACCGCGTGTGGACGTGCGCACCGCTTGCAAGTCCCCAGGCATTGTTATGTCAGGGCTGAATCCGCGAGCGTCTCCTGCCACAAGATCCTCGGGGTGACAACTTGAACACCCTCGATGGTCTTGTTGTGAGCAAGGGCGAACCCCTTGTCGTTGGAGATCAGGTAGTCGGCGCTTAGTCGGATTGCCGATGCTAGGTGAACTGCGTCTGCTCCTCGGAGCTGGAAGTCGCGAGACAGATCCGCAACCTTGCGCGCGATGATCCTGTCTAAGTCGCACCACTCGATCCAATCAGCGAGAAACCAATCCCGAACAAGGTCCGCGGCCCGGGTATTCGGCTGAGCGCTGCGGACCTCTCCATGGCCGGTCACCTCGGCTTGGATGAGGTTGGACGCAAGTATCAAGACGTCGCCACGTTCTGCTGCGCGAAAAAGATTCCGCCCGTAGTGCCACCGCGGCCGCCCATCGATGAGATCGCCGTCGCGCGTGATGACGCTCAAATACATGCAGGAGTCCGCGTAGATGCGAACTGCCTTTCTGCTAGGCACCGCGAACCCGCGTCAAGTAGTCGTCGATGCTCAACTCACCGGTCCACCCGGGGTCGATACCGAGGATTTCGTCAACTGTGGGAACTCGAAAATCCTTCGGCTGGACCTCAAAGTCAACGAGCTCGATATGGATGACCTGTCCGAGCTCGTTCCGGGTCAGTGGTCCACCCACGACGACTCTGTGGCCGAAGGCGCTCGTGACTTCCTCGATCCGGGCGGCGGGTATTAAGCACGTGACCGCACGGCGAGTCCTGGGGTTGAAGATGCTCCCGCGCACCACACCTTGACGCCGAGCATTCAGGACGTCAAGCATCCCGGCAACCGAACCGACACTCCTTTCTCGCGGAGCAATCGCCGATCGGGCATGTTGACGCAGCGCTTCGTCTACGCGCACTGGCTGCCCCACAGAGCCGGCGTCTGAGATCGGCGCCAACTGCACACCCCGGATACCTCCAGTCGGCTCGCCGAGCTTGTCAACTCGTTGGACCGACGCTTCAGTGAACAGATCCGGGATTTCCGCGCGTTCAGATAGCGCAGCCAGCCCCTCAACGAGGGCCTGCGGCGGAACGTGAGCAGATAGAGCGGGTCGCTTGCTGGGGATTGTGCGCGGAATCAATCGAGCCCGAAAAACTCCGTTCGAGCTTGTGTCAGCAATGGCCCAGTGGAGGCGTGGGGCTTGGTGGTATGCCAGTCGATCGATCTGTTGAAGAAGCCAGACGGTGTCATTGAGCGCCTTGGTGTAGCGCGTGACCTCGACCTCTCGCCGAGCTCCGTCGACGACGACCTCGATCCCCTGGAGGTCAGTCCCTTCGCCTAGGAGCGTCATGCAGTCAGCCTAGAGGCAGGCTCCGACGCGGCGCGAGAACTCTCGGGTATCCGGCGGAGCATCCAACTGATGAGCGGGGTCGCGAGGCCGACCTCAGACGCGAGGCGCAGGGCAAAGGCGAATCCCATCGCGCCGATCGGCGACACAGCTCCGCGCCCTCAAAACGCTGGTAGGTGACGGCCCGCAAATACCGAACGACAGTGCCGAACGTCGTCCTTCGGTCTGGCTCGACGACGCAGATGAATGGTTCGAGCTCCAGGTCGGAACGTCTCATGCCGAGTTGTCGGCGTCCGAGGTAAGCCCTGTGCCAAATCGGATTGCTGCCGGAACGCGATACAGCTAGAACAATCGGCGTGGCCGACGGTATCGCGATGACCGCCGAGGGGGTGCACGTCGTACTCGACGCCCTCAGCGCTGTCGGCTGCTCGGCCTGGGTGAGTGGAGGTTGGGGCGTTGACGCGCTGGTGGGCCGTCAGACGCGACCTCATCGCGACCTCGACCTAGCGATCGACGCAGCGCACGAAGCCTCCGCGCTGAAGGCATTGATCCAGCTTGGCTACGAAATCGAGACTGATTGGCGTCCGGTGCGCGTCGAGCTCGCCAGCGCCGGAACGGGCTGGGTAGATCTCCACCTGGTGGCGTTCGACGAGAACGGTGACGGCCGACAGGCCGATCTCGACGGGGGTTTCTTCACCTACCCGCGGAGCTGCTTTGCCACTGGGAGCATCTCCGGCGGAGAAGTGGATTGCCTCTCCGTCGACCAGCAGTTGATCTTTCACCGCGGCTATGAGCCCCGCGACGTTGACCTCGCCGATCTCGCGCTTCTGCGTGATCTCTAGCGAGGTCCCTGCCTCGACTGCTAAACCCAGCCGAGCAAAGCAGATCTGTATGCACTCGACGGTGCTCCCAGTCGAGCGCTACTCGCAAAGATTCGGCGTTTCGGGCTGTGCACCCGGAGCCGTCGTTCCGGGCGGCTCTGGGATTGCAGCATCCCCTATTCGGCGAGCGCAGATGAGACACTATGTATCAGTGCGGATTTACTCGGCGGCACGGAATGAATAGCGACTCCCACTACGACGATGATGTCCGCGAGCCGCTCATCGTCCGCTACTACCCGGACGATGATGGAACGGGGAAGCTCCACGTTTCCGCGGCAACACAGGGATTCGCGGGTCAATCGGCGGCTTGGTTCGACACCGAGCGGCTTCTTGATTTCGCGAGGTCACTGAGCACCTATCCCATTCCCGAAGACATGACTCTGGAGATCGCCTCTGGCTTCGGCGCGAACGAAACGGCCGGACATCCGCCACAGGAGCATGTGGCGATTTCTGTGGCACCAGTGGGAAGTCGAGGCCAACTAAAACTACGAGTTCATCTCGCGACGCCCGTCTGGCCAACCGAAGGGCCTGCCGTCCAACATCACGATGTCTGCCTGGAAATGCTCACCACCTACGAACGTCTCCGCAGTTTCAGCTCTCATCTGGCGATGGTCTTGCGCCGGGAACTTCCCGACGCCACCTTGGGCACGGAGGTTCTCTCGTAGCCGCTCAGAACATCCGCCAAGATGGCGCCCCCCGAACCGGAGAGGGCGCCCGAGTCGGCGATCTCGCGCACCTCGTCGCGCACATAATGACGCGCCATAATGGCGACCGCTGCCATCGTCACGGGAGCGCTGAACGGCACGTCTGGCGCTGGCACTCCCTGCGAGCTATGACCTCGTCATAGGTTCTCCACCGCATGCCCGCCTCGGACCAGTTCAACGAGGATCAGGCTCTCGAGCAATCGTCGGGCTGCCTTATCCGACAGCGGTCACCGCTCATCGTTGTAGTCGGCATCGATGACAATCGCTAGCTCGACAACACCGCCCGCGCTGAGGGTATCGGTCAACTTGGTCTGCATGCGCAGGTTCGTCCGCTGTGTAGCGCCCGGCGAGCTCAATAGTTGATGATCCGTCTTGCGAGGTTGGCCCTCTCTCCGACGTAGGTGGTGACATGACCAGCAATCGCGGTGAGCGTGAAGCGGTAGACGCCTCCGACCGGTGGTAGCACGGGGATGGCCAGCTTGCCACCTGGCAGTGCAACTTCCCCGCGCGGAGCCAGGTGAAATTGATCTCCGCCGATCGCGTCCGTGTCTTGACTCCCAGCGTGGCAATTGGCCTCGGCATAGCCCACGGCCGTGCTGGGACGTGGGCCGACGGACCGCGTGAGCGCCGTCCGAGCCTCGTTTCGGATCCGATCGCGAACGTCACGTGCACGCCATTGAAGTCTCCGTGAGGGCTTGACTGGCGCTCACCGGATTGTTTTCGTCGAGCTTGACCTTCACCCTTGGCTCGGGTCGAGCGGCATGATCTCGTCACGAGGGAGCGCCGCTGCGTAAGCGAGCGCGGCGTGAGCCACTCCTTGGGGCAAGGCTGGGTACTCCTTGCGCAACCGATCCTCGCTCATGCCATTCGCCAAGCAATCCAGCACGACGGTCACCGGAACGCGGGTGCCACGAATCACGGCCTGACCGTGCAGCACGGCCGGGTCCGACGTGATCAAGTCGAGAAGCTCCGTCGCCATGTCACCATGATCGCGCCTGAGCGGGCGCGCTTCTGCCGTCAGCTTGTCCAAGCGAGGACAATCTCGACGCGGGCCTATGGCACGTCGGGCGAACCGGCCGCCCGAAAGACGCTATAAGACGCGCGAGGACGAGAAAAGACGCGGATTCGGCGATACTGGGCGCTACAGAGCCGAACAAAATAGAATAGAGAAAGTGACTCTGAACAGGGAGACATAGGGCGAGCAGGACGAACGTCGGTTCGGGGTTGACCCCCGGAATGCGCCTGCGGGGCTGCATGTCGGTGATGACGAATGTGGCTCACAAACTGATTCGCCCTCGTGCCTTGATTGCGCCTTGTGATGAGCCCTACGACTCCAGATCCTCCGGCAGGCACTGCTCGCTGACGAGACGGGCGAAGCGGTCGGCTCGGCCGGCGACGTAGCGACGGCACAACGGCAGGCCCTCGACGTAACAAGAGATGTACGAGCGCCACGTCGGATCCAGCAGGAACTGTACGGCTTTCTCCGCTCGAGCCTGTGGGAGCAAGCCGAGCCGCGCCACCTCCGCGACGACCGTCTCGGGGTCTGCGCCGTCCTCGTGCAGCCGGAACGCCGCGAGCGCCCGCACCGATGACAGCGCCTCGGCGGCCTTCGAGACGACGGCGACCGTGTCGGGGTCGTAGGCAATGCCGAGGGGACGGAGATGCTCGGCGACGAGCTTCTCAGGACGCTCGCCCATCACCACCTCGAGACCGAGGTCCGCCAGACCCTCGGCGAGGAGGCACTGCGGCGTCCCGACGAGGAAGATGGACTCCTCCCACCAGTGCCGGGCTCGGACGAGTCCCACTTCCTTACGGCTGTGCTCGGTGTGGTGGCCGGGATAGGCCTCGTGGGCGACGAGATGGGCGAGGGAGGTCGACAGCACGGGCAGGTCGACGTTGATCGCCACGCGCGAGACGAGGCCACCGAGGTAGTAGTTGAACCCGCTCCACGGCTTGTCCCGGGCGAGCACCCAGTCGACGCGCTCGCCCTCGGGGAGCCCGAAGAGCCGATCGGTGCGCTCGCGCAGGTCCTCCGCAAGCGACGCGATAGCGGGCTCGAGCGCCTCCGGCGGCACGGCCTGGGCCTCGCGCCAGGAAATGAACCGCTCCGCGAGCGGGCCGGAGCCCGGCACGACCTCGTCGAGCGCGCGCTGGGCTGCGACGATGTCGTCCTCGAGCGGGCGGCTCGGGCGCACGCCGTAGCAGGACTCGACCTCGTCGGCGTAGTCGATCAGCTCACCGGCGAGCAGCTGAGCCGAGGTGAGGACCCCGACTACCTGGGCGCGTAGCCACCTCCTGCGTGACGCCGCCTCGCCCGAGGTCCCGTCCGACGCCGCGCCGATGAGTGCTCCCGGGTCCCCGAGCGGCCCGCCTGCGTCGAGAGCTGCCAGCAGACTCCGCGCCTCGGCCATCAGCAGGGCGGGCGATGCCATAGGCGCGGCGGCGACACGCTCCGCGAGCTCGGGAGGTCCGTAGTAGGCGTCGACGAAGCCGTCTACGTGGCGGCCCATGGCGAGGCCGAGGACGAGGTAGCGCTCGACGATGCCCGCGCCGGGGCCGCTAGCGGGGAGCACGGGCTACGCGAGCTTGGCGCGCAGGAACTCGACCGTACGCTGCCATGCGAGGCGCGCCGCCTCGGCGTCGTAGACCTCCGGTCGGGTGTCGTTGAAGAAGGCGTGGTCGGTGCCCGGGTAGGTGTACATGATCACGTCATCGTTGCCGGCCTCGCGAAGCGTGCGCTCGAGCTCCGCGACCCGCTCGGGCGTCGCCATGTGGTCCTTCTCGGCGAAGTGGCCCATGACGCTCGCCCTCAGCGCCGACCAGTCGGGCTGAGCGTCGGGCCACGGGATCAACCCGTAGAAGGGCACGACGGCGCGCACGGCATCCGGCCGCACGGTCGCGAGCACGAGAGCGAGCCCACCCCCCATGCAGAAGCCGACGACACCGATACCGGACCCGCTGGAGCGCTCGCGCAGCGCGTCGAGTGCGCCGGAGAAGTCCTTGGCCGCCTTCGAGAGCTCCATCGCCATCATCAGCTTGGCCGCCTCGTCGGGCTCGCTCGCCGTCTTGCCGTGGTAGAAGTCGGGCGCGAGAGCGACGAAGCCCTCCGCCGCGAAGCGCTCACAGACGTCCTCGATATGGGGGACGAGACCCCAATACTCCTGGATGACGATGACACCCGGCCCGGTCCCGCCCTCGGGTGTCGCGAGATACCCCCGACCGGTGGCGCCGTTGCTCGCAAACTCGATCATCGTGCCCACGGACCGACGGTAGTTCCTCGGCCTCGCGGGTGCTCTCCCCGACCGACCGAGCTCAGCGCGTGAGCTCGAGCACGACGGGGCAGTCCGATCGCCCGAGCGCCTCGGCGGGCTGCATGAGACCGTTGGGGCCGACGACCCCGGCGAGCTCGTCGGCGGCGACGACCTCGTCCGGCCCGGCGCGCCCGGCGAGCGCGGCGAATAGCGGGGACGGCAGGATCCGCCCGACACCGGCGACCGCCCATAGGGGAACCCCGGCACGGGCCGCCTCATGGGCGAGCGTGCGCGCACCCCTGTCGACGACGCAGCCCTCGGGCCCGGCCGCGGACACCTCGATCACGGCGAGATGCGCCCCCTCCAGGGCTTCTGCTGCCTCCTCGACGAGCCAGCCGGAACGCTCGCCGTCCGAGGCGAGAAGGCGCAGGGCCGAGCGGAGCGACCGACCTTCGCCGACGAGGCGCACGTCGAGGTCGGGCCGGAGCCCGAATGCCTCCAGGATCGAGGGGGCCGGGCTCGAGACGACGACGGCACTACCCGGGAACGACGCGGCCAGCTCCTCGACACTCCCGTCCTGCTCCAGCTCGGCGACCGCGAGCGCCGCGGCGCTCACCAGGTCATTCGCGGCGAGCAGACGCGCGGCGACCCACCAGAGCGGGCCGCAGCGGGGGTGGAACTCGATGAGGCGCCGCGCCGCGACGACCAGCGCCCGTGGCTCGCTCGCGAGACCGGCGAGCGCCAGGGCGGCCTCCTCGGCGAGCAGGCCGGGATCCACGTCACCGGCCCGAGCCACATATCTCAGGCGTTCGATGGGGTGCACCGCGTCGACGCTACCGCCGGCACAGGCCTCAGCCGACGATGCCGCCCCGAGTCATCGCCAGCACGTCGAGCGCCCGGTCGACCTCGTCCTCGCCGAGGAGGCCCATCTCGAGCACGACGCTTCGCAGGTCCTTGTTCTCCGCGATCGCCGTCTTGACCACCTTGGCGGCGTTCTCGTAGCCGATGTAGGGATTCAGCGAGGTGACGATCGACGGCGACGAGAGGGCGTAGCTCAAGCACCGGTCGACGTCCGCGACGATCCCGTCCACGCACCTGTCGGCGAGCGTGCGACTTACCGAAGCGAGGAGGCGGATGGACTCGAGCAGGTTCCTGGCCATCACCGGGAGCATCACGTTGAGCTCGAAGTTCCCTGCGGCGCCGCCGAAGGCGACGGCGGCGTCGTTGCCGATGACCTGCGCGACGACCTGGCACACGGCCTCGGGCACTACAGGATTGACCTTCCCTGGCATGATCGAGCTCCCGGGCTGAAGGTCCGGAAGATGGATCTCCGAAAGGCCACAGCGCGGCCCGGAGGACATCCAGCGCAGGTCGTTCGCGATCTTGTAGAGCGAGACCGCGATCGTGCGGAGCACCCCCGAGCCTTCGACGAGCGCGTCCCGGGCGCCCTGGGCCTCGAAATGGTTCCGGGCCTCGGAGAGCGGCAGACCGGTGATCGCCCGCAAGCGGTCGATGACGGCCGCGGCGAACCCGGGCTTTGCGTTGAGCCCCGTGCCCACGGCCGTGCCACCGAGCGGGAGCTCGCCGACGCGCGCCATGCTCGCCTCGACGCGCTCGACGCCGTGCTCGATCGCGGCCGCGTACCCGCCGAACTCCTGACCGAGGGTCACCGGCGTGGCGTCCATCAGGTGCGTCCTCCCCGACTTCACGACCTCAGCGAACTCGGCCGCCTTCGATCGCAGCGCCGTGGACAGGTGCTGCAGTGCAGGGACGAGGTCGCCGGCCATCTCGCGAGCGGCCGCGAGGTGGATCGCTGACGGGAACATGTCGTTAGAGGACTGCGAGGCGTTGGCCTCGTCGTTCGGCCCGACCGCCTTGCCGAGCTTGTGACCGGCGAGATTTGCAAGGACTTCGTTCATGTTCATGTTGGTAGAGGTGCCCGAACCGGTCTGGAACACGTCGACCGGGAACTGCTCGACGTGCTCGCCCGCGGCGATCTCGGCCGCGGCCTCGGCGATGGCCTCACCCACCGCAGCGTCGATGACACCGATCTCGGCGTTGACCAGGGCCGCTTGGCCCTTTATAAGGGCAAGAGCGGCGACGAGCGACGGCTCGACGGGCCGTCCCGAGATCGGGAAGTTCTCGACCGCACGCTGGGTCTGCGCGCCCCACAGCGCGCTCGACGGCACAAGCACGTCGCCCATCGAGTCGTGCTCGACCCGCATGCCCGCATCTGCGGCGATTCCTGTGCCCTCCGGAGTGCTCACCGTCGTCCTCCCGTACCTCGTCTCATGACACGCGATTGGCAAACAGCACCACCCCGCGAGCTCACCGTAGTTGCGGTGCGCGTCATCTTGCGAAACACGAACGCAACCCGACAAGCCTTGCATGACGCGGCACACACGGTTAGGTTTTCCCGAATTGTGACAGCAGCCGAGCCATGTCTCGCGGCCGCACGGTCCCTCCGCACCCGTCCCGGACGCATGTCGCCCGGGACGTCCCGACGACGCCTCGTTGCAATGGTTGCAACGGGGCTCGCGGTCACCGGTGGCATCCTGCCCGTCGCCTTCTCCTCTCCATCGGCCGTAGCGAGCACGGTCTCCACGCTCCAGGCACGCGCTGCTGAGATCGCTGCGCAGGTCAACGCGGTCAACACCAAGCTTCAGGTCCTCTCCGAGGAGTACGACCAGGCCAAGCTACGCGCCGCGTCGCTCGGCAAGCAGATCGGCAACGACAAGTCCCTGCTCGGCAAGGCCCAGGGCTCGGTGGCGCGTGACGCGAAGAACCTCCGCCACGAAGCCATCAACGCCTACATCAGCGCGGGCTCGGCCGGCGGCCTTTCGATCCTCATGTCGAGCAGCGCCAACTCCCTGCCGCTGCAGCAGACGTATCTGCAAGCGGCCTCCGGTTCGCTGAAGACGGCGATGACCTCCCTCCAGGACTCCGAGCACCAGCTCTCGGTTCGCCAGACCACCCTGCAGAGCGCCGAGGCCAAGGCGGCCCAGAGCGAGGCGACGCTCGCCTCGTCCAAGCGGTCCGCGAACGAGCTCGCCGGCCAGCTGAGCTCGACCGAGCAAGCCGTGAAGGGCAAGCTCGCCGCCGCGGTGACCCAGCAGGAGCAGATCCAGCAGGCCCAGGCGGCCGCCCGGGCCGCGGCCCAGCAGGCGGCATCGAAGACGGTCGCCCAAGCCGTCGCGCAGCCGCCGGTTCAGTCGGCAGTAGCGACGCCGACAGCGACGGCAACCGCGGCGGCGGTCACGACCTCGGGCAGCTCACAGGGCGAGGCTGCGGTGAAGGCCGCAGAGACCCAGCTCGGCGTCCCCTACGTGTGGGGCGGCGCGACTCCCGGCCGGGGCTTCGACTGCTCGGGGCTCGCGATGTGGGCGTGGGGACAGGCCGGGGTGGGGCTGCCGCACAGCGCCCAGGCGCAGTACGACAGCATCGAGCACGTCTCGCTCAGCAACCTCCAGCCTGGCGACCTGATCTTCTATGCGAGCGGCGGGTACATCTACCACGTCGTCATGTACATCGGCGGCGGCCAGGCCGTCCAGGCCGAGGACACCGGCACGGTGATCCAGATCACACCGGTGTGGGGCGGCGCCTACGGCGCGGGCCGGCCGTAGGCGACATTGGCCTGGCGCCGCTCCGGCTCCATTCGGGGCTGACCCGACACCTTTCGTCCTAGCCTCCAGCCATGCACGCAGTCGTCATCGCGGAGGGATCGCTCTCCTGGGCCGAGCGCCCCGACCCCGTCCCCGGCACGGCCGAGCTGCTCGTCCGGGTGCATGCGGCTGGGTTGAACGGTGCCGACCTGCACCAGCGAGCGGGGCACTACCCGCCGCCGCCGGGGATCCCCGTAGACATCCCCGGCCTCGAGTGTGCCGGCGTCGTAGAGGCCGTCGGGCCGGGCACGCTGCGCTTCGCGCCGGGCGACCGGGTGATGGGGCTGCTCGGCGGCGCGGGCCAAGCTGAGCTGGCGGTGCTGCACGAGCGCATCGCCATCCCGGTGCCCGACGGCGTCCCGTTCGATGTGGCCGGCGGGTTCTGCGAGACCTTCTCCACCGCGTACGACGCGCTGTTCACCCAGGCATCGCTCGGCTCGGGCGAACGCCTCCTCGTCAATGGCGCGGCCGGCGGTGTCGGTGTCGCCGCCGTCCAGCTCGCCGCCGCCGCGGGTGCGAGGGTCGTCGCGAGCGTCCGGGACCCGGCGAAGCGGGACGGGGTCGCCGCGCTCGGAGCGGTGGCCGTCGCTCCCGACGAGGTCGCCGCGCACGAGCCGTACGACGTCGTGCTCGAGCTCGTCGGCGCCCCCAACCTCGCCACCGACATCGCGAGCCTCGCCACCTGCGGTCGGATCGTCGTCATCGGCATCGGAGCCGGTGCGCGGGCCGAGATCGACCTGCGGACGCTCATGAGCCGCCGAGCGACGCTGAGCTCGTCGACCTTGCGATCAAGGCCGCTCGAAGAGAAGGCGCTCGTCGCCCGAGAGGTGGAGCACCACGTCCTGCCGCTCCTCGCCAGTGGCCGGATCACCGTTCCGATCGAGCACCGCTACTCCTTCGCCCACGCCGAGGCCGCCTACGAGCACTTCGCCTCGGGCGGCAAGCTCGGAAAGATCGTCCTCGTCAACTGAGGTCGCGGCGGTCCCGGCGCGCTCAGCTCACGGTGCGTCGCGCGACCCGCCGAGGATCGCCCGGGTGACCTTGCTGCGATCGTCGAGCAGCTGGTCGAGCGCCTCGCTCAGCGCGGCGGTCCTGAGCGCGGGCGGCTCACCTGTGGGCGAGCCGAGGGCCGAGATGAGCGCGGCGCGGCGCAGGAGCTCTTTCAGGAACGAGGCCGTCACGCCCTCGGTGCGCGAAACCGCAGCGTCGAGGGCGTCGGCCTCGAGCGCGAGCGAGCCCCGGTAGAGCTCGACGAGCGCCCGCCGAGCCGTCGCGTCCGGGATCGGGATCTCGACGGCCTCGTCGACACGACCGGGCCGGGCGGCGAGCGCTGGCTCGAGGAGGTCGACTCGGTTGGTCGTGAGCAGGAAGGCAACGTCCACGTCCTCGCCGAGCCCGTCCATCTCGTTCATGAGCTGGAACAGCAGCGGGTGCTCTCCTGGGTGCATGCCGCGCTGCTCGGCGATCAGATCGACGTCCTCGATGACGACGACGGACGGCTGCAGCGCTCGTGCGACCGAGCAGGCGCTCGCGATGTGACCGAGCGCGCTCCCGGACAGCAGAACCACGGTGGAGCCCTCGAGACGGCTCAGTAGGTAGCGGATCGTGTGCGTCTTGCCCGTGCCCGGCGGCCCGTAGAGAAGGACGCCGCGCTTCAGGTGCTGACCGCTCGCCCTGAGCCACGCCCGGTGCCGTGCCACCCCGAGGACCTGCTGCTCGACCCGCTCGAGGGTTCCCTCGGGGAGCACGAGGTCGTCACGTTCGAGCCTCGGCCGCTCCTGGAACGACAGGACCGAGTCACCGGGCCCGAACATCTCCGCGCCGAACGAGACGATGTTCCCGCGGTAGGCGTTGTGGACGAGGGCGAGCTCGCGTAGGCGATGGAGCACGTCGTCGGCGCGCACCTGGTCGGCGGCCATCACCTCGACCCGGATGCCTTCCCTCGTCCGCGGGCCGTGACCCTGGGCCTCGCGCACGAGCAGCGCCAGCGGCCCTCGATCGTCGGTCACGAAGTAGATGCCGCAGCGCACGCACGGGAGTGTGCGACCTCCGGGACCGCTCGGCACGCTCACCATCGCGACGCTGCCGAGCGCGGGAGCAAAGGGCACTTGCGGCCCGATCAGATCGCCGAAGGAGAACATCCGCTTCTCGAAGCCGATGAGGCCGACGAGCCGATGGGAACGCGACGGCTCGGCGAACCAGTGGTCGAGCGCCAGCTGCACGTTGACGTGGTCGAAGTTCGGCCAGGTCTCACCGACGACCGGGAGCTCGCTGACGAGCGGCCCGAGGTGCGTCGCGAGCATCCTCGCCGGTGTCTGCGCGTCGTCGATGCGCGCCGTGCCGAGCACGCGCCGCAGGTAGTGGCGACCGAGACGAGCGACGTCGGCCAGCTCGGGACGGAGCGGCTCACCCGGCGCGAGCACGCCGTCGCGCGGATCGGCTCGTCCCGTTACGCCGCTGCGAACCGACAGCCCGCTATAACCGCTCCATCCGCTCATCGGTCCACTGTTGCCGCGATCGCCGCGGCCCTCAAGGGCGGGTTCCCGACGGGCGGGCCCGCTCCTCAGCCGCCGCCCACCCCGCCCGATGCGGCTCCGCCCGCTGCTCCCCCGAAGCCGGCGAACCCGCCAGTCGTCGACAGGCCGGCTGCGGTAGCCACGACCGAGTTCGCGACGACGGTCCCGCTCTTGGTCTTCGTCCCCTGCACCACGACCGTGTCGCCAGGCGTCAACGAGACGACGCTCGCGCTCGCATCGCGCGTGACCTTCACCGACGATCCGAGGCTCACCTTCACGATGGCGCCACTCGCGTCCGTGACGTACAGCGTGTTGCCACTGACGACCGTCAGCGTGCCCGTCGCCGCGGCGCTCGTCGTACCACCGAATCCTCGCCCCCCTACTCCGGCGGCCCCCGTCGCGGCGCTCGTGCCCGCACGGCCGCCGAACCTCGAAGCGAGACTGGCGAGGGCGGAGCTCGTGCTGGAGGTCCCGAAGCTGCGCTGCACGGCGGCACCCCCCCAGAAGGCCCCGGCCGCGAGCAACAACGCAACGAGCACAACGGTCGGTACCCGAAAGCGAAGCCCCGTGGCGGTGGCGTGCGCGGGCCACGCTTCGTCCTCGGACGGACCGTCACCGAATGCGTCGGCGCCGTAGGCGGGCGCGCCGAACGCCCGGGGGGCGAACGTATCGGCACCGATCGCCACCTGCTCGGTCACCGGTCCCCCGTCGCCGTGTCGGTCCCCTGCATCGTGCTCAGCCATGTCCAGCCTTCCTCGGGATTGTTCCTAGCGGAGCGCGTCGATCGCGCGGAGCGACGCAGCTCGATTGGCGGGGTGCGAACCGAAAATCTCCTGCAGCGCTATGTCGAGGTTGTCGACGAGCCCCCTCATCTGTCCGCGTCCCCGCTGAGTCCGGACGGAGCGAGGTCCGGTTCCGAGCCCGGGTCGAAGTACGGAGGTCGCGCATCGACGGCGACCGTGCGCTCATCCTGGAGGATCTTGCCGTCGCGCATGTGGATCGTCCGCTTGGCATACGAGGCGATGTCCGCCTCGTGGGTGATGATCACGACCGTGCGCCCCTGCGCGTTCAGCCGGCTGAAGATCGCCATGACCTCCGCGCTCGAAGCGCTGTCGAGGTTGCCGGTCGGCTCGTCGGCAAGGATCAGAGCCGGATTCGTCACGATCGCACGAGCGACGGCCGCGCGCTGTTGCTGGCCGCCGGAGAGCTCGCTCGGCACGTGGTCGAAGCGGTCGCCCAGGCCCACCGCTTCGAGGGCGGACTCGGCGCGGGCTCGGCGCTCCTTGGCCTTCACGCCGGCATAGACGAGCGGGAGCTCCACGTTGGCGATCGCGGACGTCCGGGCGATCAAGTTGAAGCTCTGGAAGACGAAACCGATCTTGCGGTTCCGGATGACGGACAGATCCGACTCGTCCAGGGTGCGCACGTCGACGCCATCGAGCCAGAAGTGCCCTCGCGACGGCACGTCAAGACAGCCGATGATGTTCATCAGCGTGGACTTGCCCGAGCCCGACGCGCCCATCACGGCGACGAAGTCGCCGCGCTCGATCGTGAGCGACACGCCTCGCAGTGCCTGGACCTCGAGGTCACCCGTCGAGTACTGCTTCGCGACGTTGCGGATTTCGATGACGGGCCGCGGCCGGC
>JAODBO010000032.1 GCA_025464005.1 Acidimicrobiaceae bacterium
TCCTCCCAAGCGGTGTGACCGCGGGAAGCGCCGAAGAGGCCCTCGACTGTGCCTGCGGCCTCTACCTCAACGACCCATCCGCATGGCTTCCGGATACACCGACGAACTAACGCGCGGGACCACTAGCTCCGGGCGACCGGCCCGGACGACGCTCTTCAGCCCTCGAGCGAGATCGGCTCGTTGTCGCGGGCACCCGCACCGAGGGGCAGCTCGACGGGGACGTCGACGACTCCGGCCTGACGGATCCGCTCGTCCAGCTCGACGACGAGCTCCGGGCTGTCGCGCAGGAACTGCTTGGCGTTCTCACGACCCTGGCCGAGCTGCTCGCCCTCGTAGGTGTACCAAGCGCCCGACTTCTTGACGATGGCGAGGTCGACGGCGACGTCGAGGATCGAGCCCTCGCGGCTGATGCCCTTGCCGTACATGATGTCGAACTCCGCCGTCCGGAAGGGCGGCGCGCACTTGTTCTTCACGACCTTCACCCTCGTGCGGTTGCCGACCATCTCGGCCCCGTCCTTGATCGTCTCGACCCGGCGGATGTCGAGCCGCACCGAGGAGTAGAACTTCAGCGCACGACCTCCCGGGGTCACCTCCGGCGAGCCGTACATGACGCCGATCTTCTCCCGCAGCTGGTTGATGAAGACCGCGATGGTCTTCGACTTGCTCAGCGTGCCGGTGATCTTGCGCAGTGCCTGGGACATGAGGCGTGCCTGGAGGCCGACGTGGCTGTCGCCCATCTCACCCTCGATCTCGGCACGGGGGGTGAGCGCTGCGACGGAGTCGATGACGAGGACGTCGATGGCGCCCGAGCGGATCAGCATGTCGGAGATCTCGAGGGCCTGCTCACCGGTGTCCGGCTGTGAGATGAGCAGCTCGTCGATGTCGACGCCGATCGCTGCCGCGTAGACCGGGTCCATAGCGTGCTCGGCATCGATGTAGGCACAGACGCCGCCATTGCGCTGGGCCTCGGCGACGACATGGAGAGCGAGCGTGGACTTGCCCGAGGACTCCGGCCCGTAGATCTCGACGATCCGGCCCCGCGGCAGCCCGCCGACGCCGAGGGCGAGGTCGAGCGACATCGCTCCCGTGGAGATCGACTCGATCCCCATGGTGAGGTTCTCGCCCATCCGCATGACCGAGCCCTTGCCGAACTGCTTCTCGATCTGGCCGAGCGCTGCCTCGAGTGCCTTGTCCCGCTCCATGCCTCTTCCTCTCCTTCGGGCCACATCGACGGCCCTCGTGGCCGAGCTCGCCTCGGACGGGCGCACCCTACGGGTCCGCTGTATCGCCCGAGCGGCTTCACCTCGACGAGCTGCGCCTCAGCTGACTCCACCGACTTCCACGACTGTAGTTCCGAACGCATGTTCGATGTTGGATACTCCGGCGATGCGTGCGCGCGTCGCCGATGCACAACCGACAGGCGCCACCGGCATGCCAGGATGACCGCTCCGTCCTCAGTGCCGATGCCGCTCTTCAGCGCCCGCTATCGGTGCGCCTTCGGCCCGAGCCGGGGTCAGTCAGCGAGCCCGCGCGGCCTCAGCCCAGCGCGAGGAGGCGCCGGCGGAGCTCATCGAGCGCGGAGATCGAGCCGATCTGGCGGATCCGGTCGCGACCACCGGACAGCCGCAGCGCGACCCCGACCGGCTCGGAGCCGGGAAGAGCGATCCCGGCGAAGGCCGTTCCGGGTGCCAGGCCCTCTTGTTCGTCCGGGCCCGCGACCCCGGTCGTCGCCAGCCCGACGTCGGCGCCGAGGAGGCGCCGAGCGCCGTCTGCCATCGACGCGGCCGCCTCCGCGGTCACAACCGGCCCTTCCGGCACGGCGAGCACCGTGTGCTTCACGTCGCTCGCGTACGCCACCACGGCGCCACGCAGCCATCCGCTCGCCCCGGGCAGCGCTACCACCCGAGAAGCGATGAGGCCGCCAGTGAACGACTCGGCGATGGCGAGGGTGAGCTTCCTCGCCAGGAGGTGCTCACCGACGGCATGCTCCATCGTCTCGTCGTCCACGCCAAACACGACGGTGCCGAGCAGCTCGCGCAGCGCCTTCTCCTCGACGTCGAGCGCCGCACGCGCGGCCTCGGCGTCTGGCGCCTTGACCGTCACGCGTACCTTGATGCCCTCGATCCCGCTCGCGAGGAAGGCGATCGTCGGCGCGCCTCGACCCAGCCCGTCGAGGGAGTCGAGGCGGGGTGCGACGATCTCGGCGAGCTTCGACTCTCCGAGGCCCCAGGTGCGCAAGGTCCTGCTCACGATGACGGCGCGTTCGCCCGAGCGGGCCGTGAGGTCGGGCAGGACCGCGCGCCGGACCATCTCGCGCAGCTCGTCGGGCACTCCCGGGAGGGCGTACACGACCTTCTCCCCGATGGGGCAGATGAGCCCGGGCGCCGTGCCGCGGCGCTGCTCGATGGCGATCGCCCCGACGGGGAGGTCCGCCTGCCTGGCGTTGGTCGGGGACATCTCCCGTCCCCGCTCCGCGAAGATCGCCTCGACCTTCGCGAGCAAATCCGGGTCTCGCCGTAGCGGGACGCCCATGACCACGGCGATCGCCTCGCGGGTGATGTCGTCCTGCGTCGGGCCGAGCCCGCCGCAGGTGATGACGGCCTCGGAGCGATCGAGAGCTATCTCGAGCGCCTCCGCGATCCGCTCGAGGTTGTCGCCGACCCGGGTCTGGAACTGGCAGTCGATCCCTGCAGCTGCGAGCTGCTCGGCCATCCAAGTTGAGTTGGTGTCGACGATCTGGCCGAGCAGCAGCTCGGTGCCGATCGCGACGATCTCGGCCCGCACGCCTACCTCAGACGGCGCGGGTGCCGGCGACGCGCAGCAGCTTCCGGGCGTCTAGGAGGTACTCGGCTCCGGTGTAGATGGTGAGCGCCACCGCGATCCAGAGCGTCACCCGTACGGCACCGGCGTGCGACGCGCCGATCGGCGGGAACAGCGCCATCGCGACCGCGAGATCCTGGAGAAGCGTCTTCAACTTCGCCAACGGTCGAGCCGGCACGGACACACCCCGACGCCCGGCATAGACCCGGAAGGCGCTCATCGCCGCCTCCCGCAAGAAGATGAGCACGACGGGCAGCCAGCCGACGACGCCGGCCGCCGCGAGCGCCGCAAGGGCTCCGAGGACGAGGAACTTGTCGGCCAGCGGATCGAGGAACGCTCCGGACCGGGTCGATCCGTGGCGCCGGGCGAGGTGCCCGTCGAGGCCGTCCGAGCCGGCGAGCACCATCCAGAGCACGAACAGCAGCCAGGAGGACGGGCCGACGACGCCGACGAGCACGGCGAGGATCGGCGAGGCGACGAGCCTCGCCATCGTGAGCGCGTTCGCCGGTGTGGCGATCGCAGACGGGCCGAAGGCCTTGCGCGTCTCGGAGGTCGTGCCCGCGCCGCTCATCACAGTGCCCAGCTCATCACAGTGCCCAGCTCATAACAGCGCCGCGCCTCGCCTACCGCAGTGCCCTGGCGATCTCGGTACCGGCTCATCTCAGTGCCGCCACGACGCCGTCGGACGAGATTCCCGCCCGACGATCCCCGACGAGCTCGGCGAGCAGGTCCGGCCCCTCGGCCCCGACCACCTCGACGCCGACCAGCGATCCGGCGGCTAACGACGTCGGCACCCGGATCACACCGTCGATCTCGGGTGCCTCACGGTGCGATCGGGCGATCCCCGGCGCATCGACGAGCACCTCCAACCGCGAGCCGACGAGCACGGCACGGCGCCGCGCCGTGATCGCGTCCTGCAGCTCCGCGCACTCCCGGAGCCGCTCGAGCGCGAGCGACTCGGGAACCGCTCCGTCGAGGCTCGCGGCGTAGGTGCCGTCCTCGTTCGAGAACGTGAAGAACCCGGCCCAGTCGAGCTCGGCCTCGCCGATGAAGGAGAGCAGCTCGTCGTGGTCCTCCTCGGTCTCTCCCGGGTAGCCCAGGATGAACGACGAGCGCAGTGCTGCCTCCGGCGCCTTCTCCCGGATCTGGCGGATGCGAGCGAGGAATCGCTCGGAGTTGCCGAAGCGGCGCATACGCCGCAGGAGCGGCCTCGACACGTGCTGGAGCGAGAGGTCGAAGTAGGGCACGCCGGTGGCGCAGATCGCGTCGACGAGTCCGTCGGTGAGCGACGAAGGGTAGAGGTACAGCAGGCGGACACGGTCGACGCGCGCCGAGACCGCCTCGACGAGCTCGACGATCCCCGGCACGTCCACGGCGTCCGGCACGAGTGCGTCCAGCTCTGAGTGGTCCGAGGACGACGCGACCCGCGCGCTGCGGTCACGCCCGAAGGACGCGAGGTCTTGAGCGACGAGGACGACCTCGCGCACCTGGAGGGCGTCGACCTCGGCGAGCACCGCCTCCAGCGTCCGGGACCGCTGCGGTCCCCGGAAGCTCGGGATCGCGCAGAAGCCGCAGCGGCGGTCGCAACCCTCTGCGACCTTCACATACGCCCACGGGGCGTCGGTCGGTCGCCGCGGCATCTCGAGCAGGTCGAGAGACGGCACGGTCTCGCCGGAGCGAGGCCGCCACCGGGAGGCGCCACGACCCCGAGGTGCGAGAGCGAGCTCCACGGGCACGCCGACGTCGGCGACGACATCCACCTCGGGCATGGCGAGTGCGAGCTCCTCGCCGGCGCGAGCCGCGAGGCAGCCGGTCACGACGAGCCGCGCGCCGGCCCGGCGGCCCTGCGAGAGCGAGAGGATCGTCTCGACCGACTCCGCCCTTGCCGGTTCGATGAATGCGCAGGTGTTGACCACCACGACGTCAGCCGACTCGGGCCCGGACGCCGCCTCGTAGCCGTCGAGAAGAAGGGATCCGGCGAGCTTGTCGGAGTCCACCTGGTTCTTCGGGCAGCCGAGCGTCTCTATCCAATAGCTGCCGCGCATCGGGCCAGCGTACCAACCCGTCCGACGTGCCTGACTGCACCGCCGGCCGGGCCGACGAGAGCCCGACGCGTAGGGCCGACACAGCGGCCCTACATGCGATCGAGCAGCTCGGCCTTCTTGCGGGTGAACTCCTCGGCGGTGAGCACGCCCCGCTCATAGAGCGCGGCGAGCTGAGCTATCTGGTCCGGGATGGTCCGTCCCGGCGCGTGGCGCGCGGCCGCCGTACCCCCGGAACTGCGGCCGCGCGCACTTGCCACCGCGCCGTTCAGAACCCTCTGGAACGTCTCCGGATGCGGGACGTCGAGGAACGGAAGGGCGCCGCGCTCGCCCGCGGACTCCACCGTGACGCTCCCGGCACGAGCGATCCGTTCGAACAGTCCCTGGTGGAAGCTCACGTCCTGGACGCTCTCGATCGGGATCTCGCGGCCGAATCGCCGCAGCACGCCGGTGCGGAAGACGACCCGGCTCGTCGTCACCGCGAGCGCCGTCGCCCGCCAACGAAGCACCCGGCTCGAGACGTGCGCTGCGGCGAAGAGCACGGCGGCGAGCAACAGCCAGCCGAACCACAGCGGTGCCGAAGACCAGAGTACGAGGCCGGCGATGCAGGCGGCGAGGACCACGGCGCCGAACGCGACCGGCGCGACGAGCGCCGTCCAGCTCGGTCGGGTGTCGAAAAGGACGTCCTCGTCCTCGTGGAGCAATTTGTCCGGCAGTGGCACGCTATGTCGCCCTGCGATCCGCGCCCGCGTCGGCTCAGGCGAGCTTCGCGGCGATGCTGTCGGCCCCGCGCAGCACCGTGCCGTCGGCGCCCGCCGACGAGAAGTGCGCGGACGGGCGCTCGACGGCCTCGGTGAGCAGCCCCGCGAGCAGCTCCTCGAACGGCAGCGGCGGGTCGACGAACATGTGGCGCGACAGCGACCCGGGCACCGTGTTGACCTCGTTGACGTAAAGCTGGTCGCCGTCGCACAGGAAGTCGACGCGCGCGACACCGCGCACTCCTGCGAGCGACGCGACCTCGAGCGCGGCCGAGCGGACCTGCTCTGCCAACTTCTCGGGGAGCTCGGCCGGCAGTTCACGCGGCGCGCTCGACATGCCTTCGCCCCCCACGTACTTGTCGGCGTAGCCGAGGATCTCGCCTCCGGCGGAGGCCTTGAGCGGACGCTCGATGGCCGAGAGCTGCACCGTGGGCCAGGAGCGCACGGCGAGCTGTAGGTCGTACAGGTCCGGCCGGTACGGCTCGAGCACAGCACCCCTCCGCAGGTGGACGTTCGCCCCGAGGCGTGCGCTCGCCGTCGCGAAGTCCGCGACGACCTCGATGCCGATCGACGAGCCGCCAAAGCGTGGCTTGACGATGTAGGGGCCCTCGAAGGGGGGGCTCATACCCTCGACGAGCAGGACGCGATCGAGGGCAGGCAGCCCGGCGTCACGCACCAGCGACCCGAAAGCAAGCTTGTCCATGCCGAGCGCGGCGCCCGCCGAGTTCGGACCCGAGTAGCGCACGCCCGCCAGATCGAGCGCTCCCTGCAGGGAACCGTCCTCCCCCGGGCCGCCGTGGCAGCACACGAGAGCGGCGTCGATCTCGAGCCGGTCGGCGCGAGGCCTCAGCCCTCCCCGGCGGGCGACGAAACCTCCCGCCTCGCCGAGCACGAGCTCCACCCGCTGGGCGCCATCGGGTGGTCCCTCCGCGAACGCAGGCGCTTCGAGGTCCCGGGCGACCTCGTAGAACTCGCCGGACTTCGACCAGTAGAGGGGTCGGACGAGCTCGACTGAAGGAACGCCGGCGAGCCCGCGCACGGCCTGGAGCCCGGTGAGGACCGAGACGTCGTGCTCGGGCGACGGCCCGCCGAACAGGACAGCTATGCGAGATGGTGGGGCGCTCATGGTCCGCTCATGCTACGCGGCGGCCCGCCCCGATCCGCGTCTTGCGAGCGCCGGGCGAGAGAGCCACCGCGCCGCCCAGCAAATGCTGCCCGCTCAGGATCCTGCACCGCTTAGGGAAAGTGGTCGGGCAGGTCGTTCTCGTACAGCACCGCGTCCGCCGCGCCCAACTCGCTGCGCACGAGCTCGACCGCTTCTTCCCGGGTGGCCGCGTAGCGGAGTCTCGCGTCGTCGCCCGACTGCCGCGCCGAGAGCACGCCCGCGGTCAGCGCGCGCCGGTTGGTCCGACCGACGACAACGACGTCGGTGGCCACCTGCGCGGCGGCCCGGGCGAACGCCGCGTTCTCGGCCGGCTGTGCCGACCCGAGCTCGACCATGCCGGGAGTGACGACGACACGGCGCCCTCCGTCTGGGGAATTGGCCGCGAGAGCGGCGAGCGCGAGCGCCGCACCGGCAGGATTGGCGTTGAAGGTGTCGTCAAGGACCGCGGCCCCGCTCGAGGATCTCGTCACCTCGAGTCGGTTGGCCGTCACCGGCAACGAGGCGAGGCGCTCGAGGATCTCGGCGGGCGTGCAGCCGAGCGCGAATGCAGCTCCGACAGCGCACGCTGCATTGCTGAGCGCCGGCGGCCGCTTCGCCTCGGCGACCTCGACAGTCCCCTCGAGCACGCCGTCGCGATAGAGGGCGAGCCCGCCGCGGGCAACAATCACCGCGACCTCTACCTTCGGGTCGACGGCGGAGCAGCGCACGACTCGGCGCCCTTCTCCCTCGAGACGGCTCGCGAGCGAGGCCAGCCGGTCGTCGTCGGCGTTGACGACGGTCACGGCGGCTCGCTCGGTGATCTCGGCCTTCGCGGCCACCGTGCGATCGAGGCTCTTGAACCGCTCGAGATGCACCGGACCGATCGCCGTCAGAATCGCTACCTTCGGTGGAAGCCAGGCGCACAGCGCCGCGATCTCGCCCGGACCGTATGCGCCCATCTCGGCCACGAGCACGTCGGTGCCGGGCGCCAGCAGATCGTTCACGGTCCGAGCGAGACCCGCCCTGTTGTTGAAGCTGCGCGGGCTCGCCACAACGTCGAAGCGCCCAGCGAGCAGGTGCGCGACGTAGCTCTTGGTCGTCGTCTTTCCGTACGAACCGGTGATGGCGACGATCTGCGGCGCGACCCGTTCGACCCGGTCCGCTGCTCGGGCAACGAACCGGTGGGCGAGGCGATCCTCAACGGGCCGGAGCAAGGCGAGGACCCCGTCGAGCAGCAGCGGAAGGAGCACGAGCGCCACCGCTGCACCCACGGCGGCGCCGCG
Source organism: Acidimicrobiaceae bacterium (assembly GCA_025464005.1). GTDB lineage: Bacteria > Actinomycetota > Acidimicrobiia > Acidimicrobiales > Bog-793 > RYN-46. The sequence continues at coordinate 8,048 of JAODBO010000032.1, forward strand.
CAGCCCGCCCGCGGCCGCGGAGATGGCGATCGCCGCGGCGAGGACTGTCGCCAGGGCGGCTCCGACGCTCTTGCAGCGGCGCGTCCACCGGAGCTTGGAGGTGCGCCCGCGCACGCCGAGGCCGCGCGGCCCGAAGGCGACGATCGCCGCGCTAGCGAGCACGGTCGCCGGGACGACGGCGCCCACGATCGCCGCGGCCAGGCCCACGAGGGCCGCGGCGACCTCGACCGGGCTGCTCGTCCACCACCTCCAGGCGAAACGGGTCGCCGCGCCGGCGAGGTAGTGCTCCCGTTGGGCGACGCGCACCCAGCGCAATCCGGCCGGAACGGCCGCGACGACGCACGCCGCGAGGCCCACTGCCGCGAGCGCGCTTCTCACGGCCGCGACGCGAGGAGCGCCTCGCGAAGACCTTCCGGCGCGGCCGTCGGGGTCAGGTGGCCGATCCCGGGCAGCACCTCGAGCCGGGCGCCGGGAATGACGCCGGCGGCGCGTCGGGCCACCTCCAGCGGAACGTCGAAGTCCTGCTCGCCCCAGAGGAGCACCGTCGGGCACCGGACTTCGCGCATCGCGGGCTCGTAGTCCTCGCCGAGCACCGTGACGAGCACGTCACGCATCACGCCCGACGCCGCCCGGTAGTCGCTCGAGCCGTAGCGCTCACGTGCCCGCTCGAGCGTGGCCGCTCCGACGAGCCCCGCCCGTGCCAGCCCCCTGATTGCCCGGTACCCGCGATTCGGCCGGACCCGCGCTCCCGCCGGTCGGAACAGTGGCACGCCGGTGAGCACTAGCGCCTCGACCCGGTCCGGATGCGTCGCGGCGAGGTGGACCGCCACCCGGCCGCCGAAGGAGTGCCCGAGGAGCACGATCTTCGGAGCGAGCTCATCGAGCATCGCCGAGACGGCCACCGCGTACTCCGGCGAGCCCCAGGCGGCAGGAGGCACGGGCGTGGCCCCGAAGCCCGGCAGGTCGAGCGCGACAGCGTCGAGCGCCTGACCTCCCACGCGGTCCGGGCCGAGCACGCCCGCGAAGTCCGCGTGCGTGCGCGCCCAGCCGTGCAGCGCAAGCGCCCAGGGCGGTCCGTCTCCAAATCCCTCGCCGAAGAGCCGTCCCGATGCATAGGCCCGCAGCACGGCTGCTGACGATAATGCGCGCAACGCCCGAGTAGGTTCGCCGCCATGACGCTTCCCGGGGAGTGGCAGCACCTCCTCGCCGGATGCGACGAGCAGCAGCACGCGGCCATAACGACCGACGCCGCTCCCCTGCTCGTCGTTGCCGGCGCCGGGTCCGGCAAGACGCGGGTTCTCACAAGGCGTATCGCCCGGCGCGTGGCCGACGGTTCGGCCAGCCCGGCGCGGGTGCTCGCGTTGACCTTCACGCGCAAGGCGGCCGGTGAGCTCCGGCAGCGCCTGCGCTCCCTCGGTCTGCCCGAGCCGGTCACGGCGGGCACATTCCACGCGGTGGCGCTCGCCGAACTGCGCCGCCGAGCCCTCGACCGCGACGATGCCCCTCCCGTCGTCCTCGACTCCAAGACACGCCTGCTCGCGAGGCTGCTGCCCGATCGCTACGCGGTGCTCGCCGGGCGGGGCGGCGGGCGCACTTCGGGCAGGAGCGACGTGCTCGCCGCCGTAGCCACTGAGATCGAATGGGCCAAGGCGAGGTGCGTGACGCCCGATCGCTACGTGTCGGCCTGCGACGCCGTCGGTCGGACGCCGGGTGTCGAAGGCTCGCTCGTGGTCGAGCTCTACGGCGCGTACGAGCGAGAGAAGCGCAAGCGCAAGGTGCTCGACTTCGACGACCTGCTCAGCACACTCGCCAGCGCCATCGAGCAGGAGCCGGACTTCGCCGCAGCTCAGCGCTGGCGCTTCCGGCACCTGTTCGTCGACGAGCTCCAGGATGCCAATGCGGCTCAGCTTCGCCTGCTCGACGCGTGGCTCGGCGGGCGCGAAGACCTCTGCGCCGTCGGCGACCCGCGCCAGGCGATCTACGGCTGGAACGGTGCCGATGCGGGCGCTGTCGCCTCCTTCCCCGACCGCTACCCGGGCGCCACCGTCATCCGCCTCGACGCCAACTACCGCTCGACTCCACAGGTCGTCGCCGTGGCGACTGCGGCGCTCGACCGCTCCGGGAATGTCCCGGCGCCGACGCACCGACCGGACGGGCACGTGCCCACTGTGACCGCGTACGACAGCGACGAGGACGAGGCAGGCGGCGTGGCGACCGCACTACGCCGCGCCCGCCGACCCGGGCATCGGTGGTCCTCGTGCGCCGTGCTTGCACGGACCAATGCCCAGCTCGTCGCCTTCGAAGTCGCGCTCGCTGGCGCCTCCATCCCCTACCGCAGCGGCGGCGGCATCGGCTTCCTAGCTCGCCCCGCCGTTCGAGCCGCACTCGACAGCGTCGCCGAGCGCGGCGCTCCGGCCGCCTTCGTCGCGTTCGTGGACGACCTCGAGCTGTACCTTCGTGCCCTGGATCGCGCGGATGAGGGCGACGACGCGCAGACGAGCCGCAGCGGGTCCACGGCGAGCATGCTGCGCGACCCGGCCGTGTCACGTCCGACGGCGACGCCCGAAGCGCTCGTCGACCTCGGCGCGCTCGCGCGTCTCGGGCGCGACTACTGCTCGGAAGAGACACGGCCGACGGCCGACGGCTTCCTCGCTTGGGCGCGGGCGGCACTGCGCAGCGACTCCTCGCCTGGTGAGTCCGACGCGGTGACGCTGTCGACCTTTCACCGCGCGAAAGGGCTCGAATGGCCCGTCGTGTTCGTGACGGGGCTCGAGGACGGGTTCGTGCCGATCACCCAGGCGCGCACGCCCGAAGCGGTGGCGGAGGAGAGACGCCTGCTCTACGTGGCCCTCAGCCGCGCCGGCGAGGAGCTCCACTGCTCGTGGGCCCGAAGGCGCACCTTCGGCTCCCGCGCGATGGCGCGCGAGCCGTCTCCCTTCCTCGGAGCCGTCGAGGCCGCACGCCAGGCGCTCGAGCGGCTGGCGACCCCCGATCGGGAAGCGGCCCGGCGCGCCATTGCCGCCAGTCGGGCGCACCTCGCGGGCGAGCCAGGCGACTAGTGCCCTGACCTGATTCGTTCGCGTCCACCACGTCGGTTAGCCAGTCGCGCAGACTTACCCCCATGTCCACACCAGTGCGGGCCCGAAGGCTGTCGGACCATGAGGGCCGACAGCTCCAGCAGATCGTCCGAAGAGGCAGCGGCAAATCCGACAACTCGGTCGTGAAGTGGCGAAGAGCGCTCGTCGTGCTCGCCTCCGCCGGTGGCAACGACGTCGCAACGATCGCGAAGTTGGTCCAGACCTCGCCCGACCGGGTCCGCGAGATGATCCACCGGTTCAACGAGAAGGGATTGTCCGCGCTGGACCCCATGTGGGCGGGTGGCCGACCCCGCCGGATCACGACGATTGAGCGAGCGATCATCGTCTCGTCGGCCGCCGCCCGCCCCACGACGCTCGACCAGCCCTTCACCCGCTGGAGCATCCGCAAGCTCGAGCGCTATCTGGCGACCAAAGAGCGGCTCGTCGTCTCGCGCGAACGACTCCGCCAGATCCTCGCCGAGGAGCAGATCACCTTCCAGGCGACCAAGACCTGGAAGGAGTCGCCCGATCCGCTGCGCGAGGAGAAGCTCGCCCGGATCGAGCACATCCTCGAGCACGAACGGGAACGGACCTTCTCCTTCGACGAGTTCGGACCGCTCGCGATCAAGCCCGAGGGCGGACAGGCCTGGGCGACGAGGAAGAAGCCGGTCCGTCTGCGGGCGAACTATCACAAGCCACACGGGACCCGGCAGCTGTTCAGCTGGTACTCGGTTGGCGACAACCGTCTCTACGGCCGGATCGAAGTGCGCAAGGGCGCGGCACCGACGCTGCGCGCGCTGAAAGCGATCCGGGCACTGCGTCCCGACGGCGAACCGATCTACGTGATCCTCGACAACCTGAACCACCACCGGGGCAAGGACCTGCGCCAGTGGTGTTCGGACCACGCGGTCGAGCTGTGTTTCACCCCGACATACGCGTCGAGGGCGAACCCGATCGAGGCGCACTTTGGACCACTTCGCGAGTTCACGATCAACAACAGTGACTACCCGGACCACCGTGCACTCGCGAAGGCGGTGCGCTCCTATGTGCGCTGGCGCAATGCCAACACGACCGACCCCGAGATCCTCGCTCTCGAGCGCAAGCACCGCGCGGCGATCCGCGGCGAGGCACAACGTCGGTGGGGACAACCCAAACGACGCGCCGCCTGATCAGCCAAGCGCGCGAACGTTTGTGGTCAGGGCACTAATGGGCTCGGATGCCGCCCCTGCGCCGCTTCTCAGGCGCAGCGCGCGGGTTCCCAGCGTGTCATCGAAGAGCTCATGCCTTGCCGCGACCGGAGAGGCCGTTGCCGTAGAGGTTGACCGCGATGAGGCCGGCGACGAAGACCGCGACCATGCCGACGAGCACGCCGAGCTCCGATATCGGGATCGTGGTGGAGTTGCCCATGATGAAGAGGATCTTGCGGATGACGGCCACGAGGCCCACGACGATGAAGGGCTGAGGAACGAGCGTGTGCGCCCGCAACGACAGCACGACCGTGTGCACGATCTCGACGAGGATCAGGACGAGCAGGACGCGATCGAGGAGGTTATTCGCGGCATCGAGCACGGTGTGGCCCGACAGCTGCTGGACGAAATCGACCACTCCGGAGACGAGCAGGGCCGCCGAGAGGGCCACGAGCACCACGCCCACCGTGATCGAGACGAGGTCCTGGGCGTGCTCGAGGATCCACATCGACCCCAGTACCGACCACGATCGTTCGCGCTCGTTCGACGCTTCTTGCGGATCGCTCGAGGCGTGCTGCTCCCCTTCGGCGCTCATCTCGATCTCCGTCCGCGCGGCCCGCCACCGGGCGGCGGCTCCCCCCGAGCGCCGTGCCCGGGGCGCCAGCGTACCGGTCGAGCAGCGCCAACGCGTAGTAGCAGGGGCGGTGGTGGTGACTACCATGATCTGTGGCCTTTCGTGCAGCTCGCAGGAGCCGCTGCGACCACCGGGCCCTCCGACACGCGGGAGAGATGGCGATGAGAGCACGAAACTTTCCGGCAAGGCTGAGTGCAGGCGCGTTCATCCTCAATTCCGGGATCGGCAAGCTCAAGGCCGACGAGCAGATGGCTGCACAGATCCACGGGATGGCCACGGGCACGTACCCGTTCCTTTCCAAGCTCGAGCCAGAGCGATTCACGAAGATGCTCGCCTATGGCGAGATCGTGGTCGGCACCCTCCTGCTCGCGCCGATGGTGCCGGACCGGGTCGCCGGCGCCGGGCTGACGGCCTTCGCCGGCGGGCTCATCGGCCTCTACCTCCGCACGCCGGGGATGCGACAGGACGGGACCCTCCGTCCCACCCAGCAGGGCACTGCGATCGCCAAGGACTCCTGGCTCCTCGGGATGGGCCTCACCCTGCTGCTCAGCGTATGAGTGACCTCGATACGGTCGTCGCACCGTCGAACGTCGACCCGGCGCTCGACGGCGATCACGAGCGTATGAGCCATATCGTCCTCGAGGGCTTCAGGCCCGAGGAGGGCGACTTCGTCTCGGCCGGCCCGTCCGTCGTCGAGGGCCTCGTGAACGGCACCGCGGTGAAGGCACTGTGCGGCAAGATCTGGGTCCCGTCGCGCGACCCGAAGCGCTACCCCGTCTGCCCGACCTGTAAGGAGATCGCGCAGTCGCGCGGTTGGAAGATCCCCGCCGGATGAGACCTGCGAGCCGCTCGAGAGCGCGCCGTGCCGTCACTCGGGCCCCTTCGGCCGCACTCATCAGCGCGTCGGTGGCCGCGGCGTTGCTCACCGCTGGCGCTCACGTCCGGCCGTCGAGCATGAGGCTGACGGCGGTCGATCCCGAGTACGCCTACGCCATACAGGTCGGCGACACGATCACGCTTCGTGCAGTCGTGCACGACCCGAACGTCGCGCGGCCTTCGGGGACGGTGAGCTTCGCGACGAACAACTCCTACGACGCCGGATGCAAGTCGGTCCGCCTCCGGCGCTCGACGACCGCTACCTGCTACGTGACCTACTACGCACCGGGCGGCTTCCATGTCGTGGCCACCTACAAAGGCGACGATCGCTCGTCCAGCACGGTGACGCTCCGCTTCCAGGTGGTCCCGTCCACGAACGACTGAGCCCACGAACGACTGAGCCGGTGCGTCCTGACCAGCGGGAGCCGTCCGTCGACCAACCCCTACGTGCCCGCCCGGCACCTCGACTGTAGGGAACATAGGCTCGCGGCCATGATCGAGCACGCGCAGTTCGGGAGGACAGGGCACTCGAGCACGAGGGTGGTATTCGGTGGTGCCGCCCTCGGCGGCGTCAGTCAGGACACCGCCGACGAGGTGCTCGAAGTGCTGCGTGGGTACGGGGTCAACCACCTCGACACCGCCGCCAGCTACGGCGACTCCGAGCTGAGGATCGCGCCGTGGCTCGTCGGGCACCGCGACGAGTACTTCCTCGCGACAAAGACCGGCGAGCGCGGTGGGCTAGCGGCGCGGGCCGAGCTCGAGCGCTCGCTCACTCGCCTCGGTGTCGACCATGTCGATCTCGTCCAGCTGCACAATCTCGTCGAGGAGGACGAGTGGATCGAGGCACATGGGCCCGATGGCGCCCTCGCGGCCCTGACGCTCGCCCGCGACGAGGGTCTCGTGCGTTTCATCGGTGTCACGGGTCACGGCACGCGCATAGCGAGGATGCACCTGCGCAGCCTCGGACGCTTCGACTACGACTCCGTGCTGCTGCCCTACAACTTCACGATGCTCGCCGACGATCAGTACCGCGCGGACGTGGAGGAGCTGCTCGCGCTCTGCGCCGAGCGCAACGTCGCCGTCCAGACCATCAAGTCCGTCGCACGTGGCCGCTGGCCACAAGACGCGCCGGGCGAGCGGCGTAGCTGGTACGAGCCGATCGAGGACCCCGGAGCGATAGCGCACGCAGTGCACTACGTGCTCGAACGCCCGGGGCTCTTCCTCGCATCCTCGAGCGACTACACGCTCCTTCGCCACATTCTCGAGGCAGCGTCCCATCCGGCGCCGGCGCTGCCCGAACAGATGCTCGCCGATACGCAGGCGTTCGACATCTCGAGACTGTTCGACGGGAACGAGCTCGAGCGGATGTGACACGGCGCACCCCGTGACGTGGTCCGGCGGCCAACTCGCTGTGACGCCTCGCCTAGGTGCGTCGCTTGTAAGCTCGCGAAATGACCGAACACCAGCCCTCTCGGCGGAGACGCGCCGTCGCGCTCACCGTCGCCGTTCCGCTTCTCGCTGCTAGCGCCGGACTCGGTGAGTCCGCCGCAGCGGCGGCGACCGTCTCGCATTCCAGCACGCCGACGACCGCCAACCTCGTCACTGCTGCGAAGAAGGCCATGCTTGCCAAGAAGAGTGTCCACTTCGAGCTGTTCTCTCTCGCTTCGGGCACGAGCGAGCACATCGTCGCCGACGCCGGCGCCAGCACCGGTCGCCAGGTCATCACGTCGGGCAAGTCCACCGCCAGCGTCCTCGTGACGACGACGGACGCCTACTTCGACGGCAACGCTTCCGGTCTCTCGTTGTTCTTCGGCATGCCGGCGGCCGACATCACCAAGGTGGGCTCGAAGTGGGTCTACGTCAAGGCCGGGACGACGCAGTACACGAGCTTCAAGAACGGCGTGGTGTCCTCATCGCTGCCGGCGAGCTTCCTTCCCACCGCGGCGCAGGTCAAGACCACGACGATCACCAACGGGACAGTCGCGAACAAGCGCGTGTACATCCTCAAGTGGACCACGACGTCGAGCGGCAAGAAGGTCACCGAGACGATCAACCTCGATGCCACGGGCACGAGCCTGCCGATCAGCGCATCGGGGGTCTCCGGAAAGAACCACACGACGACGACGTTCTCGAAGTGGGGCGAGCAGATCAAGCTCACAGCACCGACGTCGCTGATCGCGTTCACGAAGCTCGCCGGCTGAGATCACGGTCTTCGACGGGACACGACCGGGGACCCACGCGGGAACGGCCGGCATCATGGGCGCGAGGGAGTTCCCGACGTCGTCTCGGAGCGACGAGCGATGAGTGAGCGCCGCATCTCCCCCGGGCGGCTCCTCGGCAATGGCAAGGCGCTGCATCGCAAGTCCCGGTCCCCGCGAGCGCAAGTGCTCCTGAGCGTGCTCGCCGTCGTCATCGCCGGCGCGTGCATCGGTGCGGTCGTGCGGCTGCTCGTCGGCACGGGATCGGCGAAGGCCTCGTCCGGTCCGGGTGCGCCCGTCACGACCGGTTCCCCGGCCACGAGCACGCCGGCCACGAGCACACACGGCACGTCGACGACCACGCCGGCGACGACTACGACGGTGGCGAGCACCACGACGACGGTGCCGGCGACTACGACTACGTCGGCACCGAGCACAACGACGACAGTTCCGGCGACGACCACGACGGCGGCTCCGACGCTGGCGCCGTCACGCGTGCTGGTCGAGGTGCTCAACGGCTCCGGCGCGACTGCCGCGGCCACCTCGACTGCGAAGGCGCTGCGCGAGGAGGGCTTCCTCGTCAACGGGACGGGCAACGCGGGCTCGTTCGGCCATGTCGAGAACGTCGCCGAGTACTCCGCCGGCAGCGAGGAGGCGGCCACGACGATCGCGGCGTGGGTCTCGGGCGGCACCGAACTCGTCGAGGTCAAGGGGCTCGCCCCGAACGAGGTCTACCTCGTGCTCGGCTCGAGCTTCCACGGCCTCACCGGCTGAGCGGTTCCGCGGGCCCTGGCTGAGTTGGCCGGTCGCCGGGCGGTCCGCTCTCCTAGCTGCGAAGGCTCGCCTCGACCCTAGGTGCGGAGGCTCTCCTCAACGAGCCCGGGCGGCGCAGACTCGAGCATGGCGATAATCGCCGTCGCGAGCGCTCGCGCCGAGGCCGCGTCGAGCTCGACGGCGACTCGAGCGCCCGCTCCTCGGTCGGGGTTGAGCAGGTCGACGTTGAGCGTGTGTTCCGCAGGAGCATGGACGGGGTGGTCGAAGTAGACCGACGCTCGTGTCACGGGGAACCATCCATCGGCCCCTTTGCCGCTTCCACTCACGTCGAGCGTTGCCGTCTGGTAGGTGCACATGTCCGTCTCCCCTCAGCTCGCGAGGTAACGACCGAAGAAGTCCCAGATCCTGCGCCAGCCGTCGTTGGCCGCCTCGGGGCGGTAGCTCGGCCGGTCGACGGCGAAGAAGGCGTGGCCGGCACCCTCATAGGTGTGGAAATCGTGCACCTTTTCGTACTTGTCGAGCTCGGCGGCGAGCTCGGCGACCTGCTCGGGCGACGGGTGCTGGTCCTCGGCGCCGAACAGCCCGAGCAAGGGGCCCGACAGGTCCTTCGCGAGATGCACGATGGGCCCAACCTTGAGCGGCATGCCTTCTGGCGGCGAGCCGACGATGAATGCTCCGTAGCAGTCGACGGCAGCGTCGAGGGGCAGGCTGCACGCGGCGAGGAAGGACTGGCGTCCGCCGGAGCAGTAGCCGATGGTGGCGAACTTGCCGTTCGACAAGGGCAAGGACTTCAGGTGCTCGATCGCCCCCGCCACGTCACCGACGAGGCGGTCGTCGGGTACCCCACCGTTGGCCCGTGCCGCAGCAGCTGCGTCGTCGGGGCTCGCTCCGGGCGCCTCGCGGCTGTACAGGTTTGGGCAGATGGCGAGGTAGCCGTGCGCGGCGAACTTGCGCGTGATCTCCTTCGTTGCCGCGTCGTAACCGGGCATGTGATGGATGACGACGACTCCCCCGCTCCCCGGGCCGTCGAGCGGCTCGGCGAGGTACGCCTCTATCTCGTCGCCCCCGTGACCGGTGATCCGGACCGTCTCAGCTCTCATCGCGTCCGACATGCGCGTCGTCCTCCTCGTTGACTGGTAGCGGGAGGAGACCGACGCCGGGAGGCGCCGGCTCACTGGCCCGCTCAGTACTCTCTAGTCGCCGCCGGCAGGCGGGGACCAGTCGGGACCGGTGCGCAGCGTTGCGGATTCAGGGCGCGAGCAGGCCGTTCACCGCAGGATCGCCTTAATCGCCACGAACCGGAAGTTCTCGTCCTGCGCGATCACGGCGTTCGGATGGACGCGTACATTCGCAACGGCCCGGACTCACGCGCGGTGGAGATAGTCGACGCGCTGCTCGACACGAGCCCGACCTTCGTCACTGGCACGAGCACCCCGTGACGCGCCGTCTTGCACGCCGAAGCGGGTCCAGGACCCGCGGCTCGACATGCTGGAGCTCCACTGCCAGAGCTTGATCGACCCCGACCAATCCCAGACGCTGGTCGTATACAGCGCCGTACCGGGAAGCGATAGCTACCAGAAACTTCAGTGCTCCCGGAATTCGCCGATCACCGCGTCTGGTCAGGCCGTGCCGCCGTTCGAGGGGCGTACGCTGTCGCCCGCTGCGGGCTCGCCCGCCGGCATCGACCGGATCAGCTGGTTCGTGAAGTTCTCCGGCTGCATCTCCGCGACAGCGAGGAACGTCTCTGTGCGCTGCACGCCGCCGATCTGCCAGATCCGGTCGAGGAGGAGCTCTTTCAGATGGGCATGATCGCGCACCAGCAGGCGCGCGAGCAGGTCGATGCTCCCGGTGACGACGGTGACGTCGGACACCTCGGGCACCCGCCGTAACCCGTCGATGACCTTGCCAAGATCCGATCCCTGCGCCGCGGTGATCGCCAGGTACACCGTCACCGGGAAGCCGGCCGCAGCCCAGTCGAGCGTCACCGTGTAACCCTTGATCACGCCGGTGCGCTCGAGGCGCGCGATGCGCTCCCCGACCGCTGGCGGCGACATCCGCAGCTCGCGGGCCAAACCTCGCTGGGAGGTCCGGGCGTCGAGAGCGAGCAGTGCGAGCAATTTGCGGTCGATATCGTCGAGCCGCACGGACGGTCTGGGATGGTCGATCACATCCGTCAATCCCGACAACGGAGCCTGCCGTTTCACCATGACGCGTCCCTCTTCGGCAGTAGTTGCATCCGTTGTCTAGGTTGCCACGTGGTGTGCCCGACATTCCGAACACCGGCGAGGCCAGTCACGGTTCCGGCGCCCCCGTCGAACGTCACCCCACCCCGGCGGCGACGAGGGAGGATAGCAGCCGGCACAGAGATAACCTGGGCCTCGGCGAGCTCCGGGCCGGCCTCTCTGGCACGGGGCCACCATTGCGGGCGAGGGGTGCCCGATCATCGCGTCGCCTCGGTGCTCGGCCTCCCCCACTACGGGATGGCCCCGCCGCGCTGCTTGGCACGGCGGACCAGCGCGCCTCGCAACGCGTTCTCCGTGATCTGCGCGGTGTCACTCGTGAAGTAATCGACCGCCATGCTCGAGATCCAGGAGATCGACCCGACCGAGAAGACGAAACCACCGGCGGCTTGCTCGATGAGGACCAGGTCGGCGCGGACGCCCTTCTCGTGATCGCCGCCGGTGTTCTCCCGGGTGATCTGGATCTCCTCTACAACGAGCTTGTAGTACTTGCTCAGCTCGAGGGAAGAGCCGACGACGACCGCCCACGGCGGCGAGCCGTTCGCCACGTCGTAGCGGTCGACCTCGTCGCCCGCCGCGGCGCCCATGTCGAAGCCGCGCTCACCAACGATTTCGGAGGACACCCCCTCGAACAGGAACGACCCGGGCTCCTCGTAGCTCGCCGAGCTACGCCGGTAGCCGGCAGCGCCACCATCCGCGGCTTGGGCCGCCAAACCGACGCCGACGAGAGCGTTCGGTGGACGGCCCCGGAACTTCCATAGGCCACCGAGCTCACCTGTGGAGCTGTGGAAGCACTCGCCGGGGCGGCTCGTCCACGTCCTCGTCCCGGCGAAGCCCCGTCGGACCTCGACGAGCTCGGGGATCGAGTCGCTCTCGGTCGTTACCCAATAGAAGCCATTGCCGCCGAGGTAGAGCAGATTGCCGCCGCCGTCCAGGTACTGCTGGCAGGCGTCGAGGATCTCTGTCGAGATGTACTCGGGATGCGAGCCGGTTACTACTGCGCCATAGTTCTCGAGCAGCGCGCTGCCCCCGGCATGGACGAGGTGGTCGGTGACGACGTGGTAGGCGATGCCGAGCTTCTCCAGCCACGCCACGAGGTAGAGATCTGCCGAGAAGTGCCGGTACGAGTCGCGCATCGAGCTCTTCCAGTCGGGCCTGTTGTTCAGCACGGGCCGCCTCGGCGTGGAGTACATCCAGCCCGAGCCGTCGGTGTGGACGTCGTAGATCGAGCCACCGATCTCCGGGAACTCCTCGAGACGCTTGTGCTCCGGATACTCGAGCGCCTCGCCCACGGCGAGCCCGGCCGCGACATAGTCGATGTCCTCGCCGTTGCCGAGCATGTTCGCGTATGCGCCGTAGGTGTAAGTCGGCATCACGACGAGGACCTCGGCCTCGCCCTCGCGCTCGCGTGCCGGCGCCACGACGAACGGGACGAGGTCCTCGGCATCTTGGGCCTGGCCCACCTCCTTCAGTCGGACGGCGTAGACCGCGCTCGCGAGGTCGTCCGGCAAGCTGATCGAAGCGGTGACCGGCCAGCGGGCGTCGTCGAGGTCGTCATCGTGGAAATGGACCGCCGCGTACTGCTCGGGCGCCCGCGTCCAGTCGTGGACCGACGCGTCCCATGAGACGCCGGTGACCGCCCGCGCGGGCATGTTGACGAGCACCCCTTGATGACCGTTCCCGCTGACGTCGGTCACGAGCGCGCTCTTCTGGTTGAGCGAGAAGTCCCACGCGCCGAGCACGCCGGTCGCGTCGGCGGGCACTGTCGCGGGCTCGAGCCCAGCAAGGTCTGCGATCCCGGCGCTCGTCGAGAGCAGCACCGGGCGCTCGAGCTTGCCGTTGAACGACGTCCCGACGCTCGGGGCACCGGGTAGCCGGTCCGCCGGCGCCCGTCCCGGCAGTTTCGCTGCCCCCACGAGCAGCGTGGGCTCGCCCGCGAGCGAGACGCCAGCGCCCTCCTCGGCGCCGGACCAGCGACCGAGCTCACCCGGCATCTGGCGCAGCGGACGGTGCGCCAGTGCCACGACGCCCGATTCCTCGTCGAGCGAGATGGCGAGCACGTGCCAGTACCCCTCGACGAGCGCGACCGGGGAGCTGAGCACGCCAGGCGCGCCCGACCCGCGGCCCCAGGTGAGTGTCGGTCGGCCGGTCTCGTCGATCACCACGACGAAGCCCGCGGTGCCGTCCTCGGCGAGCGTCGACAGGACGCCCTGCGGATGGCCGCAGCCGAGCAGCGTCGGCTGCAGGTAGACGAGGCCGGTCACCGCGCGCGCTCCGGGAAGCGCGGCGAGTCCCTCGACCACGAGGTACGAGCCGCAGTACACCGGCTCGGGTCCGACGGTGACGCGAACCGGTGGCACCTCAGCGACCGGCGTGACCAGCGGGACCGGCCAGTTCGGGTCGTCCGGCGGATGGTTCAGCCGGACGAGGTCGACCTCGACCGCGCCGCGACCTGCGGCCTTGACCTCGACGACATCTCCCTGTCGATAGGTCATCCGGTCGCAGTAGGCGATCACCGACCTCGACTCCACAGAGCGCTCCATGTCCTTTTCCTCTCGTTTGGTTCAGATCGCCTCGGCGAAGTGGCACGCCGCGAAGTGCCCGGGCTCCTGCTCGACGAGCGGCGGCGGGACGCTCGAGCAGATGTCCTGGGCCTTCCAGCATCGGGTCCGGAACGGACATCCCGACGGTGGATCGAGCGGGCTCGGGACCTCGCCCCGAAGCGCGATCCGCTGCCGGCCCCTCGTCCTCGGGCCGCCCGGGATCGCGGACAGCAGCGCCTGGCTGTAGGGCATCAGCGGGTTCGCGTAGAGCTCGCCTGCGGGAGCGATCTCGACGATCTTGCCGAGGTACATCACCCCGACGCGGTCGCTGATGTACTCGACGACCGAGAGATCGTGCGCGATGAACACGTACGTGAGCTGGAAGTCCCGCTGAAGATCGGCGAGGAGGTTGAGCACCTGGGACTGCACGGAGACGTCGAGCGCCGACACCGCCTCGTCGGCGATCACGAGCTTCGGATGCAGCATGAGCGCCCTCGCGATCCCGATCCGCTGGCGCTGACCGCCACTGAACTCATGCGGGTAGCGGTGGAGGTACTCCTTGCGGAGCCCGACCACGGCCAGCATCTCGCTCACGAGCTCGTCCCGGTCGTTCCGGGGAACCGTGTCCTGGACGGCAAGCCCCTCCCCGACGATCTCGCTCACGCGCATGCGCGGGTCGAGGGAGCCCTTCGGATCCTGGAAGATCATCTGGATGTCGCGACGCACGCGCTTCATCTCCTTCGGCGGGAGATCGCGCAGGTCCCGACCCTCGAACAGCACCTGGCCCGACGTCGGCTGCTCGAGGCGCACGATCGAGCGGCCGAGCGTCGTCTTGCCGCATCCGGACTCCCCCACGAGGCCGAGCGTCTCCCCCGGCTGCACCGTGAACGAGACGCCGTCCACCGCCTTGACCACGCTCTTGGTCCTGCTGAACGGGTTCCCGCGCATGGGGAAGTGAGTCTTCAGGTCCTGGATCTCGAGCAGTGGCCCCTGGCCGGGGTTGGTCATTGGAACAGCCAGCACGCGACCTGCCTCCGGTCGTTCAAGGTCACCGTCGGCGGCATCGCTGCACACTGCTCCATGACGTTCGGGCAACGCGTGGCGAACGGGCAGCCGGAGGGCATGGCCAAGGGATTGGGCACCGACCCGTCGATCGCGCGCAGCCGCTGGCCCTTGAGCTCGGGGCTCGGCACGGAGGAAATCAGGCCGACGGTGTACGGGTGCTTCGGATCGTCGACGATCTGGGCGCTCGTCGCCCGCTCCATGATCCTGCCCCCGTACATCACGATGACTTGGCTGCACATCTCGCTCACGACCGCTATGTCGTGCGTGATGAGCACGACCGCGGTCTCGAGGCGCTCGCCGAGATCCCTCACGAGATCGAGGATCTGGGCCTGGGTCGTGACGTCGAGGGCCGTGGTCGGCTCGTCCAAGATGGCGAGCTGCGGGTTGTTCGCTATCGCCATCGCGATGACGACCCGCTGGCGCATCCCCCCGCTCAGGCTCCTCGGGTACTCCTTGACGCGCTGTTCGGGCGCCGGTATCCCGACGAGGCGGAACAGTTCGATCGCGCGATCTCGCGCCTCGCTGCGACCAATGCGGGCATGGGCGCGCAAGGCCTCAATGACCTGGTCGCCCACCTTGTAGACGGGATTGAGCGCGCTCATCGGCTCCTGGAAGACGAGCCCGATCTCCCGGCCCCTGATCGAGCGCATCTCCGCGTCGCGCAGCCCCGTGATGTCCCTGCCCTTGAAGATCACGCTGCCGCTCGCAATGTAGCCGGGCGGCTCGATCAGGCCCATGATCGAAAGGGACATCACGCTCTTGCCGGAGCCGGACTCGCCGACGATCCCGAGGCTGGAGGCGGCCTCGACCTCGAAGCTGACGCCGTTCACGGCCTTCACGACGCCACGCCGGGTCGGGAAGTACGTGTGCAGGTCGCGCACTTCGAGCAGCGTGGTCCCGCTCGGGGCGGCATTCGCCAGGCCGTCTGTGCCCATCAAGGCCACGGCTCGCTCACGAACCGGACCTACGAGTCGCCGATCCCGCCCTCGGCACCCTGCCGGCGTCGACGCGGACTTCGCCGCCCTGCACGACGAGTCGCACCTCCTTGAGGGCCGCGAGGTCCTCCAGCGGGTTGCCTTCCACCGCGAGCAGATCGGCCTGGAGCCCTGCCCGCACGCGGCCCGCGACGCCCGCGATGCCGAGGACGTCGGCGGACTTTCCCGTTGCCGAGTAGATCGCCTCGGCCCTCGACATGCCACCGTCGCTCATGAGCCGGAGCTCGTCGGGCAACGAGTCGAACCGGGTGAAGCGCCAACCGGCGTCGGTGCCCGCGACGAAGTTGACCCCGATCTCGCGCAACTGGCTGAACTGGCTGAGATTGTCGGCGAGCATGCCCTTCCAGCGATCGAGGGTCTGCTGATCGCTCGCCGAGAGCTCGCCCAGTGCCGACATCTTCGTGACGACGTCGTACGCGACGGCGAGCGTCGTCGTCACCGGAATGCCGGCCTTGGCGAGGCGGTCCGCGACGGCCGGGGAGAACTCCTGTGTCTGTTTGTTGTCGACGAGAAAGCTCGCGTGCTCGATCTGGTCGACACCCACGGCGATCGCGTCGTCGAGCGCCTGAGCGCAGAGCGTGTGGACGGTAACCCGCCGATCGAGCCGGTGTGCCTCGTCGACGATCGCCTCGAGCTCCTGAGGTCGGAACGCCGGTCGATGCGAGATCGTGTTGAGCGTGCCGCCGCCGGAACCCATGACCTTGATCCAGTCGGCTCCGAGCTTGCAGAGCTCGCGGACCTTCTTCCGCACGCCCTCCACGCCATCGGCCTCGCCGCCCAGGTACCAGGTGTGGCCGCCGGTGATCGTGACCGGCTGGCCGACGAGCAGCATCCTCGGGCCTCGCCCGTAGCCGAGGCTGATCGCACGGCGCAGGTCGAACGACGTCGAGCGTCGTGCACCGGTGTCGCGAACTGTCGTGATTCCGGCCTCGAGCGCGGTCAGGGCCGCGTTCGCCGACGCCGCGACGAGGACACCATCGCTCTCGCCGACGGCGTCTTCGAGGATGCCGCCGGTGCCCGGCAGATTGAGGTGCACGTGCGCGTCGATCAGTCCGGGCAGCAAGGTGCAGCCCGTGTAGTCGAGGACCTCGACATCCGCGGACTCGAGCTCCGCGGGAAGCTCGTCCTGGTGAATCCCTTGGATCGTGCTCCCCTCGTAGACCACGACGGCTCGATCGATCGCCGCGCCCCCGTTCCCGTCGATCAGCCGATCTGCCCGCACCACCGTTGTCACCATGACCACCTTCCCGTCGCCCGTGCCGCCAGCACCGTTTGTCTTGCCGTTTCGCCCACCGATCGCCCGCGGCGCGTCCCCGCCAATGGGGTCGCGCCGCGGGCAGTACCGCTAGCTCGCTCCCCGGTTCACTACGAAATCGAGGCTGTGTAGAAGTACTCGAAGCCGCCACCGGAGTAGGACACCCCGCGGAGGCTCTTCGACAGCAGGAGCAGGTCCTCGTTCTCGTGGATCGGCATCTCCACGGCCTGCTGCATGATGATCTTCTGGGCCTGGTCGTAGATGGCGAGCCGCCCGGCGCCCGAGGTGATCTGGCCCTTCTGGATCAGGCCCGTCAGCTGGCTGTTCGTGAACTTGCTCCAGTTGTAGTACTGCTTCGGCAAGAACCACAGGTGCAGTGCATCGGGGTCGGTCGCGATGTACTGCAGCGGTGTTAGGGACATCTGGCCCGCCGCGTTCGTGGCGAGCCACGCCGGCACGGCTTCCTGGACAACGGAGGCCTTCATGCCGTTCGCGGCGAGGCTGCTCTGGATCGCCTGCGCGAGCAGTGGGTACTCCGGCACCGTCGAGACACCGGTCAGCTTCAGCGCGAGCTGCCTGCCGCCCTTGGTCCAGATCCCTGCGACCTTCTTCCAGCCATCCGCGCTCAGCAACTTGTCCGCCTTGGCCGGGTCGTAGGGGTACATGTTCTCGATCGAGGCGTCGTAGCCCGGCGTGCCCTTCTGCAGCGGCGTGTTGTCGACGGGGAACGCGCCGTCGTCGGCAAGCTTGATGACCGCCGTCTTGTTCACCGAGTAGAGGATCGCCTGACGGACCGCGAGATCGTTCGTCGGCCACGCCTGGGTGTTGATCGGGGCGAAGATCCCCATCCCCGTGATCCCGACCGCCATCGGCGTGTACTGCGACGCGAGTGACTTGTAGTAGATCCCGGGCGTCTCCTGGATCAGCTGCGTCTGGCCGCTTTGCAGCGAGCCGACCCGCGACTGGGAGTTCGTGATGACATCGAAGGTGAGCTTCGCTATCTTCGACGGGCCGTTCGTTTTCACCGCCGGCGGTGCCCACTCATAGGCAGGATTGCGCTTGAGCACGACGCTCTGGTTGGGCACGTAGCTCACGAACTCGAACGGGCCGGTGCCGACTGGATGGTTGCCGAGACCCTTGCCGTACTTGGTGATGGCGGTCGGTGACTGGATGCCCATGTACGGCTCGCCGAGCTGGGTGAGCAGCGGGGCATACGCGGTCGTGCAGCTGAGGGTGACCGTGTAGGTGGAGATCGCCTTCGCCGTCAGACACGGCCCGAGCAGCGCTAGCGAGATCGTCGACTGGGTCGTCTTGGCGGTGATGTAGCCGATGTTCGACACGACCGCTGCGGCGTTGAAGGGCGTCCCGTCCTGGAACTTGACGCCATGGCGGAGCGTGAAGGTGTACGTCTTGCCGTCGGGCGAGATCGTCCACTTCGTCGCGAGGTCGGGGGTCGGCGCGAGCTGTGGGGTGTCCCACACGAGCGTGTCGAAGATGTTCACGTCGATCGGTCCCACGTCACGGTTGCCCGTCGTCGCCGGGTTCAAGGTGTCCGGCGGCTCCGCCCAGCCGAGCGTGAGATCCGCTCCCGAGGACGCCGAGGCTCGCACGGTCGCGCCGACATGTGCGGCAGGACCGTAGGCAGCGACCGACAGCAGAGCCGCCGCCGTGCCGATGACTGCGGCGCTCTTCCTGTTAAGGATTGCCAACTTCATTGCTCTCTCCAGTACGTCAGGCGCAGTTGGATTCCACGGTCGTGCGCCGCTACCGGCCGTGATCGGTTGCACAAGCGATGCGTCATAGGGTGCGGAAAGGTGGCGACTGCTAGGTACGGGACAGGGTCGCGTCGAGCTCGTCGCGAAGGCCGTCACCGATGAGATTGACCCCGACGACGAACAGCGCGAGGAACACGCCGGGGAGCACCGTCATCCACCAGGCGATGGTCATGTACGCCTGGCCGTCGTTGAGGATGGCCCCCCACTCCGGTGTGGGCGGTTGCACGCCGAGCCCGAGGAAGCCGAGCGCTGCGATCCACAGGGCGGCGATGCCGAGCCACGAGCTCGTGAGCACGATGATCCCCGACCTCACGTTCGGGATGATGTGGCGCCGGAGCAGGTACCACGAGCTCGCGCCGAGCGTCACCGCGGCGTCGACGTAGGGAAGATGGCGCACCTCGACCGTGGCACCTTCGACGATTCGCGCATACGCGGGCACGAGGATGATCGCGACGGCGATGACGCCGTTGAAGAGTCCGGGCCCGAGTATTGCCGCGACCGCGAGCGCCATGAGGATGCCGGGGAAGGCAAGCAACAGGTCGACGACGCGCATGATGGCGAATCCGATCGCACCGCCGAAGTAGCCGGCGATGAGACCGAGCGCGGTCCCGATCGTCCCGCCGATCGCCACGATGAGCACGCTGGCGCCGATCGTGTACCGGCCGCCGTAGAGGACCCGCGACCACAGGTCGCGGCCGAAGGAGTCCGTGCCGAACGGATGGGTCCACGAGGGCTTGAGGAAGGTCGAGAACGTGCTCGTCTGATCGGGATTGAACGACGCGATCAGCGGCGCCAGGAGGACCAGCCCGACGATCACGGTCACGAGGATGACGCCGGTGCGCAGGCTCCGGTGGCGGAGCGCACGGCGCACCCGCAGGCCGAAGGTCGGCGGTGCGTCAAACGCTTCGACGAAGCGCAGCCGGGTGGCGACGTCACCGGAGGCTGGTCGCGACAGGTCGATACTCATGGCGTCTCCTTCCCCGCTACCGGTACGCGACACGTGGGTCCAGGATGGGATAGAGAAGATCGACGACGAAGTTGACGAACGCGTAGATCATCGTGATGAGAAGGACGATCGCCTGGACGACGAGGTAGTCCTTCGACAGGATCGAGGTCACGAGCAGGCGCCCGAGACCCGGTCGGGAGAAGACGGTCTCGATCAAGACGGCGCCCGAAAGCAGGTTGCCGACCTGGAGGCCGACGACGGTGAGGACCGGCAGGAGCGCGTTGCGGATGATGTGGCGAAAGAGCACGGTCCGCTGCGGGATTCCCTTCGCGCGAGCCGTCGTGACATAGGGCTGTCGGGCCGCGTCGATCACGCTCGAGCGCACGAAGCGTCCCGTGAACCCGATGCCTCCGAGTGCGAGGGTCACCGTCGGCAGCACCAGCCCCTTGATACCGCTCCCGCCGACGACCGCGAATAGATGGAAGTGGACCGCGAACACGACAAGCAGCAACAGGCCGAGCCAGAAAGCCGGCAGCGACAGAAAGGTGAGCGCTGTCCCCATGATGACGGTGTCCAAAACGGAGTTCCGCTTCGTCGCGGCTACGACGCCGATCACCATCCCGAACACGACGGTGAGCAACAGACCGCCGGCAGTGAGCTCGAGGGTAGGCACGAAGTTCGCGCCGATCAGGGAGGTCACCGTCTGCTGCTGCGCGTAGGAGTAGCCGAAGTTCCAGGTGAATACGCCGTGGATCCAGTTGAAGTACTGGGTCGTGATGGGCAGGTTCAACCCGAGCTGGCGTGTGAGCCGCGCAAGCACCTGTGGATTGCCGGCGTTCGTGCCAAGTATTGCTCTCGCCGGGTTGCCCGGGATCAAGCGGATGATGAGGAACACCGACACTGAGATGCCGAACGCGAGCAGCACGAAGCCGCCGACGCGCTTCAAGAGGTAGTTGATCACGCGTCGACCCTGCTCCCTGGCGACGTCGCCGATGTGGCCGGCGGCCCGAGCCCTAGCTCGAGTCGTCGCTCGAGAGCGACTGCCAGGGCGAGCATGCCCTGCTCGCCGAGGCGGGCACCCGCGAGGTGGAGACCGGTCGGGAGACCGCCTGGAGCGAATCCGTTCGGAATCGAGATCGACGGCGAGCCCGTCAGCACGCCCGCGTAGTTGATCGGCCGGGCGAACGCGGCGGCGAGCATGTACTGGAAGTCCTCGTATGCCGGAGATGCCAGCGTGCCGATAGTCGGAGCGACGATCGCGTCGTACCGCCCGAGCTCACGGTCGACGGCGGTGCCGATGAGGCGCCGGATCCGCTGGGCGCGGATGTAGTCGTGCGCGGGGAGGAGCGCTCCGGCCAGGCGGAACGTCGAGGCCTTGTGGGCGGTCAGCTCGAGCGTGCGCCCCGAGGCGATGAAGTCGTCGAACATCGAGTAGCACTCGGCCGCGGAGACGATCTCCGCGACCTCCCGGTACGGCATCTCGGGCAGCACCACCATCTCGAGCTGGCCGAGCTCGGCCATGACCTCCACCGAGTGCTCGAACGCCGCAGCCACCGCGCTCGTCGCACCTTCGGCGGCGCCTTCGAGCACTCCTATGCGGAACCCGGACCTGCGGAGATCGTGCTGTGAGAACACGAAACGGTCCGCGAGCGACGAGGAGTCGAGAGGGTCGAAACCGGCAATCGCCTCGAGGACCAGCCCGCAGTCGAACGCCGTGCGACAGATCGGCCCGAGCCGGTCCATCGTCGGGCACAACGTCATCGCCCCGTACCGGCTTACCCGGCCGTAGGTCGCTCGCAGGCCAGCGGTCCCGGTCCACGCTGCAGGGAGCAAGATCGAACCGCTCGTGTCGCTGCCGATCGCGAACGGCACGAGACCTGCGGCGACGGCAGCGGCCGGTCCGCTCGAGGAGCCGCTCGTCCAGGTCGACCGGTCCCTCGGGTTGAGCGGCGGCCCGGTGAAGCTGGCGTCGGGGTTGTCGTAGCCCATGCCGCCGGCGAGCTCGACGGTGGCGAGCTTCGCGACGAGGATCGCACCGGCATCGCGCAGACGCTTCACGACCGTCGCCTCATACGAGAAGACCTGCTCGCGAAAGGGCTCCGCTCCCCAGGTCGTCGGCACACCTGAGGTGGCGACGATGTCCTTCAAGCCGTAAGGAATCCCGTGCAACGGGCCTCGGTCGAGGCCGCGGAGCATCTCTGCCTCCGCGAGTGCGGCCTCCCCGAGCGCGAGATCCGCCGTGATGCTCACCACGGCGTTGAGGCCCAGCCCGATCGAGTCCAGGCACTCGAGTGACCATTCGACGAGCTCAGTCGGCGAGAGCTGGCGGCAGCGCAACAGCGCGCCCAGCTCCGGGAGAGCGAGTGAGGAAAGGTACTCGTCGCTCACCACTACCGATACCCGAAGCTCATGTCGAATGCCGGCTGGTCGGAATTCGAGAGTGGGTAGGCGTGCAGCGCCTCCGCCGTCTCGAGCAGGTCGCGGGCCTCCTTGACGATGGCCGCGTGGACCTCCGACGAGACGGCTTGCGAGACTGCCGAGATCCGCTCCGCGGCAACGACAGCAGTGGCCTCGGCCATCACGGACAGACTCGCCGCACTGAGAGGCGGATAGTTCCGTCGCCTCGGGAGCTCACCCGGCGACTCCAGTTCCTCGTTCATGTCCTGCCTCGTCTCATCGCAACGTGTGCCGATTCAGGCAAATGGTCCGGCGGAGCCGGGCACAGCGAGCTGTCGCAGGGCGCGAGAGACCACCGATCCGACGGTCACACCACTGATCAGCCGACCTCCGATTTCTCGCGACGATATGGCGCGAGATACGCCGGCCGTTAACCGGTTGGAAACATAATCAGGAGCTTTTGCTATCAGTTGGGTGCAATATGAGGATTGTGCCTGACGTTGCGATGTCAGGCAACCCCTTCGTCTTACATTTGCGCGGCTGCGCAGACACGCAAGCGGGCGCATGGAGGGGCACATACCTGCATCCGACCAGGTCGACGTAGGTATTGCTCGATAGTGCCAGTATCTGAGAGGCGGCACAATTAACCGTTGGGAAACACAGATGCCGTGCTGCCCTGTCAGTTGCGAGTTGTTCGCACCTTTCCGCTTGGCATTGCAATCCTCGGCGGCGGCGCGTTCCCGTGCCTCACTACGGCGGGGTTCCAACGTGGCGGCTTTCCTGCTGCGCCCGACTCGTTCGAGACGATCTGGGCCGGACGGCTCGCCTCAAGACGTCACCGGCAAGGGCGGCTCCGCGGTGCCCCGCCACAACGGCAAGCTTGACTACATCGGGCGCTGACGACACTGGAGCGGCACTCGGCAAAGCGGACTCTACAAAAGGGCCGCGAACGTGGTCTCCTGCTCGGAACAGACGCTATGTCGACCCACGAGTGGGACGTCGGTCAATGTCGAGCTTGTCCACGCGGCGGCGCAAGGGCCGCATAGCTTCAGACTCCCGCCAGAACTCGGCCGGTGGCGAAGCGGTGCAGTACTCCGCTAAAGATCGCCTGGTAGCGAGGTCCGAGCATCGACTTCGCTTTCTCGCTCCCGTCGCCGGGCTCGTCCTGGAGCGCCACCTCGATCTGGGCGAGCACGTGGTCGTCGCCCAGCAGCTCGTTACAGAGCTCGATCGCGAAGTCGACCGCCTTGTCGGGTGGCACGGTGCCGTTCTCGACCCAGGTCTTCACGTCGCCTGGGACGAGACTGGCCAGTGCCCGGCCGAAGGCTGCGGCAGTCGGTTGGGGGAGCCCGCTGAGGTGTCGACGAAGCTCCTCGCGGAACGGCTGCCGGGGCCACTCGGGAATGGCCCGGTTCATCGCGTTCATGACTGTCCGCGCATTGTCGTAGGCGCCGATGACTTCGCTGTTCAGCGCCTGGCCGGAGTAGCCGGCGGCACCCTCGAAGCCCCAGCGCTTCTTGTAGTCACGCTGCTGGCTCGCGGTCGACTCGTCCCAGGTATGAACGAGCTGGCCTGACGCCTTGACCTCGGCCACCTTGGCCTGCACGCTGAGGAAGCGGGCAACCGTCGCGTCGATCTCGCTCGGGCTCAACAAGCCCGCGAGCACGCCCCGGACGTCGCCTTCGTTCACGCTGAGCAGGCTTTCGCCGAACTCACGATCGATGAGCTCCGGCAGTCCAGCGTAGTTTGGCGCGTTTGCTTTCATGGACTCGGTGTCGCCCATATCCGAGCCGAACGACATGTCGAGGTCGATGCCGGTGACACCGGTCACCTTGCCGGACTCGGTGGTGTTCACCCTGAAGTTGCCCTGGTGGCGGTCGAGCTGGCCGCAGATCGCGTCGAAGAGCTGCAGCTTGTTGAAGGCTTGCTGGAGCACCGGGTCGCTCATCGATGTCGTGACCTGGCCGGGGCGAAGCCTGGCCTCCTCTGATCCCTCCATCAGTAGCTCGTCCATCTTGTGGCCCTTTGCGGTCTCGAGCACTGTGCCCAGCTTGCCGTTGTGGACTGCGAACTCAGCGCGAGCGGTGACCCCGGCGCCGAAGAGGCGGTCGAGACGATAACTGGCCACCGATCGAGCTCCGTAGTTGGGGTCCGTCTGGCGGATGCCCGCTTCGAGCTCGTGTGGCTCCGGGTCCTCGTTGAAGCCCTTCTCGCCCTTGAAGTAGCCCGAGAACTCACCGCTCTCGGTGGCGTAGTGAAGCTCCTTCACGACGTTCTTCTGGCCCTTGTCCTCGCGGCCCTCCCCCTTGCTTGCATCGACCTTCGCATCGGAGAGTCCGAGCGTGTCGGCCCAGTGCCCGCTGCGCAGGTCGGCGATCTCGCTACTGACGCGCACTGTGAGCTGGGAAATGGCCTGGCGTCGGGCACTCTTCGAACGAGGATCCGCCTCAGGCTTCTTGTAGTCGTCGCCGGGCTCCGAACGGTTGGCCTTGTCCTTGGCGTGAATGGCATCCCCCATTCCCGCCTGGGCAGCCCCACCATTCGCCGCAGCCCATGCCGCGGAGTCGCCCTGGATCTTCATGAGCTGGGTAATGAAGCGCGGTGCCACCTGGGCTACCTGCTGGCGCGTTGCGTTGCCGGCCGCTAGCAGGCTCTCTTCCATCTGTTCGTAGGCGCCTACTCCGGCCAGGATCTTGTCCCAGTTCGTCAGCTTGCCGAAGAACTTGCGCAGCGACCCTGACGTGGTGCCGCCTCCTTGGGACTCGAGAGCACCCCGGGTGCCGCGCAACTTGGCATGGACAAGCGGCCGACCTGCCGTCTGTTCGCCCACGGGATGCCGGGCGGAATGCACGGCCTCATGCGCCGCGAGCCGTGGGCCCTCCACCGGATCCTCGAGCTCGCCACGGCGGACAGAGACCTCACTGCCGTGCGCAAAGGCCCTGGCACCCAGATTGTCCGCGCTAGCGCTCGCGACGTCATCGGTACGGAACTTGATTTGGCCGAGCGGGCCGATACCCGGTGCCACCGATGCGATCGCGTTCCGAAGCGACGGATGTAACGCCCCACCGGACAGGGCGGCGCCGTTCGAGCGACCGCCGAGACGGTCGACTGCGGCGTCTGCCACCCGATCGGCTTCGGCCTCGGCGCGTTGGTCCCTGGCCGCGACTGGACCGCCGGCTTGCGCTCCGACCCCAGCGAGCAGTGAGCTCAGCCGTCCCGTTCCGCTGGGTTTGCGGACGGCGCGTGTCCCGAGCGCGGCCGTCACCGCTCGGTTGCCGATCACGCGCTGCAGCTGCAGTTACGGGGTGTTCGGCCGCGGGGGCGGCAACCTTCGTCGGCCAGTCCACCGCTCGCCGATGATTTCGCCGCAGACGCTCTCCTTCGATGTTCACGATTTGGATGCTATGGGAAGATCGCCATCCGGTGCAATCGCGATACGCACCCGTCGATTAGGTAATCGGGTTCGACTAAGCGCTGTTGGTGCTTGCCGAATGGTGACCTGCAATCGCTACGGACTCGACGTCACCGTCACACTTCAGACGCCGCCTTAAGCACAAATAGGTCTGCCGCGGGTCATACCGTTACCCCTTGTGCCCCCGGCAGGATTCGAACCTGCGGCCAACTGCTTAGAAGGCAGCTGCTCTGTCCGGCTGAGCTACGGGGGCTTGACGATACTGTTACACATCGTCGTCGATCGATGCGCCTTCACGAGCCTCGAAGATGGCGCGCATACTGGTACCGGATGAGTCGAGCTGCGATTCGCGGATCCGGGAAGGAAAATCATGGTGACGGCCATCGAGATCGGCATCGACTGCCTTGAGCCGGCTGCCCTCGCTCCGTTCTGGTCGGCTGCGCTCGGCTACGAGATCGGCGACCTCGATACGGTCGGCACCTATCTTGACCTGGTGCCACCGAGATCCGACCTGCCTGTCGTCTATCTCCAGCGAGTCCCGGAGCCGAAGTCGACCAAGAACCGCCTTCACCTCGACCTGATGGTGCCGGATCCGGAGTCCGAAGTCGAGCGGCTACTCGGCCTCGGCGCCGTCCTCGTCGGCGAGCCACGCTCCGGTTCCGAGGGGGGCTGGTGGCAGGTCATGAACGACCCCGACGGAAACGAGTTCTGCGTTTGCCGAGCCGACTAGCCGCTCAGCTCGATCGCCGCGCAGCCCTCCTCCGCCGATGTGTCATGCTGTTATCCGCTCGCACGACCTGCCGGTCGGGCGACCGCGGTGGCCGTAGCTCAGTTGGTTAGAGCGCCAGGTTGTGGCCCTGGAGGTCGGGGGTTCAAGTCCCCTCGGTCACCCCGAACGGCATGCCGCGCACGCCAGGAGGCAAACGCCTCAGATCGTGCCGCGGTTAATATGCTCGTCACGCGCCTCTAGCTCAATTGGCAGAGCAACGGACTCTTAATCCGCAGGTTCTGGGTTCAAGTCCCAGGGGGCGCACCCGTCCAGAAACTACCTGATGGCAAGGCCTGTGGGCCGCATGAAACGAGAAGGGGTCCAGCTCAGCAGCAGCTCTTGGCCGAATCTGCTGGGCGCGGACGTCGAACGTGTCGGTGCGGCAACGTGAGCGCCGACTCGCGGGCAGTAGTCCCTCAAGTTGAACCGAACAGTCCATTGCGTTTGGTTGTGATCCACCACGATCCCCTGAGCTGGGACTTCGCGAGGGACATATCCACCTTTGATCGTTACGTCCACCGGGGTCGAGCGCGTTCGCGTCCGCTCTGTGTCCACGGCGCCGAGATCTGCCGGTTGGGTACGGGGTTCGTACCCGCGCTCCTCTGCCCGACCGTATGCTTCATCCCGCCAACCAATGCGAGAGCCGTGGCGACTTCGTCCAGCTGGATGGTCGAGACAGTCTGCCAGTCGCGACGAAGATCGCTCCGGTGGTCAACGAGGTCGCGGAAGCTCGGCTCGACCTACACCACGTTAGATTGACCAACTTCGAGTGGCCGACACGCGTCCGAGCCCACTACTAATGAATCTGCGCATGATCTCGCGTCGTTGCCGCTGATCTGAAATGCGCTCTGATCAGCCCTTCTATTTCACTGATGGTCGGCGTCATCTTACCGGCCAGCTGTAGGTTCGGCATAGGGCGACAGCTTCGGCCGCCATAAGGTCGATTGTGGTCAGAGCAAGTAGCGACTCGAGGGTCGCTCGACGGCGATCACCGGCGGCGCAAGTGGAGCGGCGCGAGGTCCGTCAGCGCCGCGGCGGCGCCGTTGACGCGCGACTAATCACGCGGGGCTCAGGATCCTCTAAACGTTGGACCGATGGGATTTCCTGTCCATCGATCATGAGGAGGAGCTGGCGCGTCGCCATTTCCCCAAGTTCGAAAAGCGGCATCCAGATCGTCGAGAGCGACGGCGTGAGGTATTGGGCGATGGTCGCATCATGGAAGGCGATCAGCGAGACCTCCTCAGGCACCGTGACGCCCGCAGCGTGGCATGCGGCGAGCGCACCAATCGCCGCCACGATGCTGCTCGCAGCAATCGCGGTCGGCTGACGTGCGAGCGCGAGAAGCTTGAGCGTCGCCTCGTATCCGCCCGCCTCGTCAAAGCTCGCCCGCTCGACGTAGCCGCGTCGAATTGGCAGTGCGGCGGCGCGCATCGCCTGCTTGAAGCCGGCGAGCCGCCGTGTTGCCGTGTCGACCTCGTCGGGGCCGGCGAGGCAGGCGATACGGGTGTGTCCGAGCCCTACAAGATGCTCGACGGCGCGCGCCATGCCGCGCTCGTCATCCTCGATGATGCTCGGCAGCGATCCCCGAATCCGCCGGTTGAGGATGACGCAGTTAGTCAGACCGTTCAATAGTGGCGGCGGAAGCGACTCGTGCAGCGTGCCGCTTGCGATGAGCAGTCCGTCAACGCGCCCACCAAGGATCAGTTCCCGATGTGCCGAGTCCACCGCGCCAACGTCAGCGGACTCGGCGAGCACGAGAACATAGCCAGCCTGGCGTGCCGCCGCTTCGGCGCCCTTGATGATCTGCTCGTAGACAATGTTCGCGGTGCTCGGAATGATCAGTCCGAGCGTAGTCGTACGCCGCAACGCGAGGCCGCGGGCGTTGACGTTCGGGACATAACCGAGCTCGGCGGCCGCCGCGAGGATGCGCTCGCGTGTGGTCGGGCGCACGCGCAGGGCGGGGTCGTCTCGAAGGACGCGCGAGACCGTCGAGGGATCCACCTGCGCGGCGCGGGCGACGTCGAGCAGCGAACTCCCTCCGCTCGATCGCTGGGCAGACCGCACGCCGTCGATGGCGACTTGGTCGAGCACTACGAGCACCGACTTTCGATGAAGGGGCCTAGAGACCCATGATCAAGCGCTTGTCCGGATCGTGATGATATCCTGCGCTCGTGGCGCGCGGCTACCTTGAGGCCTTCGAGGTCGGCCCCGACGGCATCTTGGACGTCCATGTCGCCGCCACGACGCCGACACCGGAGTTGGCGATCCGACGTTTGATCCATGCCGACGCGCATCCCGATGGCCCCGGCGTGCGCACCGAAGACGTGTGCTGGCGGGTCACCGAGCTCGCCACAGTGCGCGAGCATGATGTGACGGCGGGCTCTTGCGCAGTAATCGAGGGTTGCCTTCCCCACGAAGGCGCGCCGTTCATGATCGCGACATGGATCTGGCCGACGGACCTGCGAGCCGCGGCCTCCGTGGCCTCGTGGCGTACTTCGCTCGGGACCGCGCAGCTCGCTCTCGTCGATAATCGACTCACGCTCGAAATCGCCGGTGAGCCGCTGCTCGTCTCTCCTCACCGATTGCACGAGCGCCAGTGGCACTTTGTCGCTGCCGCCATCTCGGCAACGACGGGTTTCGCAAGAATCGCTTGGGGTCAGCTCGGCCGCACCGGCGGACCCTATGAGCTGACGCGAGAAATCGCGAGCCTTGCACCCGCCGTCTCGGACTCGTCCCTCGTTCTCGGCGGGACACTCGCCGACGATGGCGTGGCACGGGGCGCCTTCGACGGAAAGCTGCACGCGCCGCTCCTTCTTGGCGAGATCCCCGATGCCATCGGCCTCATGGAGCTCATGAACTGGGGTCTTACGCGCTCGAGCCGGCCACCGGCAGTGCTCGCGCGTTGGGAGTTCGGCGACGCCGAATCGCTTGCGACTGTCGTCGACACTACGGGGTCGGGACGACATGGACGTCTGCTCCAAGCGCCGACGCTCGGCGTCACGCCACCGCCGTCTCTTGCGGGAACCATCGCCACCCCACCGATTGGCCCCCCCTATGCGACCGTGCACCTGCACCGCGACGACCTCGAGGACTGCGGATGGCCGGCCACACATCGCATCAGCGTGCCAAGCTCGGCTCGCTCGGGCTTCTATAGCCTCTCGATGAGGAGTCAAGACGGCGACATCGAACTGCCCTTCGTCGTCACGCCCTCGACATCTCCGCAAGTGCTCCTCCTCGCGCCCACCTATACCTGGCAGGCCTACGCCAACCTCGGGCGCGATCCAGAGCGCTATCCAGGGCTCTCGCACTATGCCCTGCACGCGGATGGATCGCCGGTATACGTGACGACCCGGCTCAAGCCCTCGCCGACTCTCGAGCCCGGCGCACGCATGGAGGTCGAGAGCGTCGACGGGTTCAGTGGCACCGAAGCGAGCGAAGTCGCTCCGGCCGCAACTCACTTGCTGATGGCCGACCTCTACGCCAATTTCTGGCTCGAGCACAGCACAGTCGACTTCGGGGTCATCACGGACGGCTTGCTCGATCAGCGGGGCCTCGATTGCCTCGCGCAGGTGCGAGTCCTCGTACTGTCTGCCCATCCCGAATACTGGACGCGCACAATGCTCGACACTCTCGACGCCTACCTCTCGACCGGCGGGAGCGTCATCTATCTTGGCGGAAACGGCCTCTACTGGGTGACCTCGATCGACCCCAAGCGTCCCTACCTCATGGAAGTTCGCCGCTCGTGCGGATCGCAGACTTGGAACGCTGAGCCGGGTGAGGTACACCACGTCTTCGAGCGCCAGCCCGGTGGAACATGGGCGGGGCGCGGGCGACCACCAGACAAGCTCGTCTCGGTCGGTTTCGCCGGCTTCGGCTGGGACACTGGCATTCCCTACCGGCGCACCGCCGCCTCCTATGGCCCGGAGTTCTCCTGGGTCTTCGCTGGTGTCGCCGGCGATACCATCGGTGAGAGAGGCCTCAATCTCGGCGGAGCGGTCGCCTTCGAATTCGACCGTCATGACCCCAACCTCGCGCCCAGCGGCACGACCGTGCTCGCGACCGCGGCGCCAGCGGGGGGATTCTTCTTTCGCAGCTTCGAAGACGGCGCCGGACGTGCACCTGACCCCGAAACGCGCGCTGATATGACGATCCGCCATACCCCCTCGGGCGGGACGGTCTTTAGCCTCGGTTCGGTCACCGCCAGCGGCGCCCTGCCCGTCCAAGGCGGCGATAACGATTTCGCACGGGTCTGCACGAACGTGCTCTCACGCATGCTCTCCTAGAGCTAGAGAGGCTCTGAATCGAGAAAGCGACGTAGCACGTTTTCCGTTAGGCGAGCAACGTCGTTGTCGTAGCCGGTCGAAGCAAGTGCACCGAGCCAGGTGATTGCACCGACGGAGAACACCGCGCCGCCAGTCGCGTATGGCGTGATCGCGAGGTCGGAACGCACCAGCGGCTGCGTCGTCCCGCCTTGGTCCGGTGCGGTGAAGGCGAGGTCCTCTAGGGCTAGCTGATAGGCGTCACTATGGCCCGTCGAGGTGGCAAGAACGACAGTTTCCGCGGGAGTGCCGCGGGACGGATCAGCGCGGTCGACCTCGTTACCCGCTGCGCCGCCGAGCAGCAAGCCGTCTTGCCCAAAGGCGGTCTCGTCGCTCAAGCCTCCGAAGACGAACTCCCAGCGCGGCTCGCGAGTGACGCGGCGGTAGCCGGGAGCGCTCATGTCCGCGCCCTGGGCGGCGAAGCCAACTCCAAGTAGTCGGTTCGGTGGGCGCCCGCGATGGCGCCAGAGGCCACCCGGCTCGCCGGTCGTCGCGTGGTGCGTCTCGCCCGCCGCGCTCTCCCACGCTCGGCCACCGGCGTGCCCTCGACGCACCTCGATTAGATGGGGGCGTGCGGGATCAACCGAGGTCACCCAGTAGAAGCCATTCCCGCCAAGGTACATAAGGCGGCCGCCCTCCTCGACGTGTTCCTCGATCGCTGCGATCAGCGCGCTGCTCGCGTACTCGGGATGGCTGCCGGTGAGAACGACGCGATAGCCCTCGAGACAGCGGCGTCCCTCCTCATGGAGGAGGTGGTCGGTGAGGACGTCGTAGGCGAATCCGCGCCTGTCGAGCCAGTCGAGAAGATAGAGGTCCTCGCCGAGATGAACGGGCCCGTCGAAGAGCCAGAACCGGTAGCCCGGATCCAGGTTCAGAACGGGGCGCCGGCACGAAGAGAAGCAGACCCCTGTTCCGTCGTCGTGGTGGTCATAAAGGGAAAGGCCGAACTCGCGGTGCGCCGAAATCTCGAGATCCTGGGGCGAGGGATACTGCCTGACATCGCCGAAGTGCGCGAGCGACTCGCGGACATGCTCGTTCGCGTATGCGAGGTAGGTGAATGTTGGCAACAGAACGGCGATCGGTGGGCGCTCCGCGGAACGCGCGGGCACAACAAAGAACGGCACAGAGCGGGAGCCTGCCTCGCTCGAGAGTCGCGCTGCGTAGACACCCGATGGCAGCGTTGACGGCAGGTCGAGCGTCGCGGTCGTCTCCCACGCAGCGTCCTCGAGGTCGTCGCGGTGGAACGAAAGGGCCCTATAGAGCTCGGGTGCCTCGGCGGGGCAGATCACACTCCCGTCGTAGGCATGACCGGTGACTGCAGGCATCGGGGCGTTAATGAGCCGGGCGCCTGCGTCCGTGCCTCCGGTCTCGGGG
This sequence comes from Acidimicrobiaceae bacterium, assembly GCA_025464005.1. Taxonomy (GTDB): domain Bacteria; phylum Actinomycetota; class Acidimicrobiia; order Acidimicrobiales; family Bog-793; genus RYN-46. The sequence continues at coordinate 39,884 of JAODBO010000032.1, forward strand.
ATCAGCGAACCGCGAACCTCAGGACCGAAGCGCCAGGCGTAGGAGAAGGCGTCGTCCCTTCCGTCGCTCTCGCCACTCGCGAAGGCTCCGACGCCCTCAACATCGCCCACGCCGCCCGTAATACGCGGTGCTTCGAGCTTGCCGTCGAAGTGGCCTACGCGCCGCCCGCTCCCCACCGATGCGCCGGCATTGTGGAATCCACCGGCGCCAAGCATCAGGCGATCCGGCCGGGCCGGGCCGCGAAGCGCGGCGGCTTCGTCACTACCTATCGTCTCCTCGGCGATGAGTACCTGCGGGCCGCTCGGCGCACGATCGAGGGAGCGGACCCGGATGTGCACGCGGCGCGCGGAGAGGTCGACGCCGAACTCCGCCCTATACCACCGCCCGGCGCGCACCGGCTCCGCCGACTCGATGCAGAGGCGTCGGCGCTGAGGGTCGAGACCGACGCGCAGCTCGCACATCCCGTTGTCGACCAGGGCGAGTTCAAGTGAGGACCGACCGTCGGCCGTCAGCAGCGCGGCGACGACCTTGGTCCCATCAAGCCGGCTCGGCGAGAATACGACTTCGACCCGGAACCAGCCGGCGCTGCGCAGCGCCGGCAGAGGCTCTGTGAGCACGCACGATCCCTGCGCGACCTCCTGGACTGCGGCAGGAAATCGCCGCCGAAGCCACCACCGCTCAAGGTGCTCACGGCGCCCCGGGCCGAGGGGACTTTCATCTCCCTGGAGGACACGTACGATGTCGACGTCAAAGTTGAGTCCGCTGCTCACCTTGAGCTCGAGATGCTCGCCCGGCCGCGCCGTCCAGCGGTCAAGGTAGCCGATCGGCGGGATGGCGGCCCCCGAGCTGCTCACGACGCGTGGACGAGCATGCGGATTGCGTCCTCCGAGCGCGAGAAGGTGCCGGTATGGCGGCGCAGCTCCCGCGCCGCCTCTGATTCGAGCGCGGCGGTGAGTGCGCGACCGGTTTCGAAGTAGAGGAGGCCGACCCCCGAAGGTCCGTCGGCGCCCGGTTCGGCGACGGGGAGGAGCTCGACTCGCCGCAGCCCTGGCAACGCCTCGATCAGGCGCCGATGCTGGCCGAGCCAGGCGTCGAGAAACTCGGCCTCCGTCACGTCACCTCGTCGGAAGAGTACGACGCAGTAAATCGTCGGCTCAGCCATCAGCAAAGTTGACGCCGTCGTAGAGCGGATAGAGCGTACCGGGCACCGGCGTGTACCCGCGGACGCGCGGCGAGACAGCGTAGGTCTCCTTCGGCGAACACAGCGGGATGTAAGGAAGCTCGCGCATGAACGTCGCCTGGACCTCCGCGCTTCGCTCGGCGAGCTCCTCCGACGTTGCCGCCTGCAGATAACGGTCGAAGGCGACGTCCACTGACGGGACGATTGCACCCTGCCAGTTGCCGCCGCCATCTCCAGAACACGACGAGCGCGAAAAGCCCATCACCGCTTCGATCGCATCCTGCCACAACCACTTCGAGAGGATCGCCGGCGGCCGCGCTTCGCACGCCCGGTAGAAGTCCTCGAACGGCTCGTGATAGTCGAATTCGAGTAGAACACCGACCGCCGCGAGCTGGCGCCCGAGCTCAGCGGCAAGGCGCCGGAATGCTGGCGACTCCTGGGTGACACACTTAAGGCGAAAGTCCAGACCATCGCGTGACCGCGCGCCGTTGGCACCCCGCACAAACCCGGCGCGATCGAGGACGGCCTCCGCCTCCGCGACGGAAAGCGGAGCGACAGTTTCGGGACCATAGCTCGAAGCGAACGGGTCGCCGACGGGAACGGGCGAGCGGCGGCCGTCGCCGAGGTCACCGAAGGCCGCCTCGACAAGCGCCTCTCGGTCGATGAAGGCATCGATGGCGCGGCGCACATCGACATTCGCGACACCGAACGGGCCGTCGAAGTTCAGTGCCAGGTAGAACTGCGAGATCTCGTCCTGCTCCCAGTACGACCAGCGGGCCGCGCCCGCGTCCGCCAGCCACTCCGGGCGCACGGCGCGCACGACAGCGACATCGACCCGGCGCAGGGCTGCCTGGCGATCCTCCTCGTTCGGTGCGGAGCGCCAGGTGACGACTTGCGAGCGATCGCTGCGTGATCGGACACGCTCGGCGACGACCTCGTCGGTGCGAAAGGAGGCGAGCCGGTACGGCCCGGTGCCGTCCGCGGACTCCACCCCGTACCGATCCTTGAGGGCGCTACGGCGAGCATCATTAGCAATGGCCGTGTGCGTGCCCCAGAGGAGCGTCGGCAGACGCAGGTAGGGATAGTGGAGGCGGATCTCGATCGTTTCGTCGTCAAGGGAACGAACGGTGTCGACCGGATCCCAATACCAGAGTTGGCGAGCCCGGCCATCTCCCCAGCGGCACCGCTCGAGTGCAGCGACCACCGCATTCGCGTCACATACGTCGCCCGAGTGGAACAGCGCGCCCTCGCGCAATCGCAGCCGCCACACGCATCCATCGGTGCTAGTCGACCACTCCGACGCAAGTCCCGCTTGCGCTACGCCTTCGGGGCCTTTGTTGAGCAGGGACTCATAAACCGCGACCCCGGGTGGGTCGATGTGGTCGCCCCCGATCGGATCGAGCTTCGTGAAGCCATACTCGAAGATCTCCTCCATTAGTCCTTCCTTCGGTTCGCGTCGAGGGCGAGGTATCCGTGCCGAGCGACGAGTGCGCCTTGCACCCAGACCTCGGCCGGGCGGAGAATCGCCGTCGGATCGTGCCGCAGATCGCCATCGAGAAGCAACAGGTCGGCAGCTAGTCCGGGAGCAATGGCGCCCGTAAGACCGCCAAGACCAAGTGCCCGCGCTGCGTGCGCCGTGCCCGCGAGGAGAGCCTCCTCGCGCTGCAGGCCAACGTCGGACTCCAGTGCGAGCACGGCACGCGCCGTCGCACCGTGGCGTACGTTCGTGACCCCGGCGTCGGTCCCCGCGAGGAGCGGCACCCCGGCGTCATGAAGCGCACCGAACACCGGCAGCATCTCTTTGCGAACTTGCGCCCGTTCGCTCATCACCTGACCGTCGTCGCCGTCGTCGGGCATGCCAACGGTGATCGTGGCGTCGATCGCGGTGCCACCGGCGCGCAATGCTGCAATCGTCGCAGGTGAAAGCACGATCCCCTCGCTTGTCGCGCAGGTGCCGTGCGCGACCACGGAGGCGCCGAGGCTGCCGGCGAGCGCTACGGCCTCGGCGGAATGGGCGTGAACGACGAGCGGACGGCTGAGACGACGTGCCTCGGCGGCGAGCGCAGCGACAACCTCCGCCGGATACTGCAGCATGCCAGGGTTGCTCCCCGGCGTGAGGTTGCCACCGGTCAGCATCAGCTTCAAGAAGTCGGCTCCCGCGGCCACCTGGCGACGGGCCACTCGGATAACGTCCTCGAGCGAGTCAGCGCACCCACCCAGAATCGCGCAATGACCCCCGGTCGTCGTGATCGGGGCACCACTCGCGAGGATGCGAGGCCCGACGGTACGGCCGCTTGCCACGGCGTCCCGGGCACCCAGCGCGACTTCTCCCCGTGCCCCGCAATCGGCAAGCGTTGTCACGCCCCGGCAAAGCGCGAGCTGCGCATGGTAGAGCGCAACCATCCCGAGCGTCACATCGCTTGTCGCGACCACGTCGTCGATGACGGCCGACCCACCGCTGAAGGTGAGATGGACATGGCTGTCGATGAGGCCCGGAACAAGAGTCGTCCCCGGCCTCGGGCGCGCCGCGGCCGCCCCCGTCGGCTCTGGTCCGTCGGTAACTGCGGTGATGATGCCATCCACGACAAGTACGGTCACGCCTTCGACGAAGCCGCGCCCCGGGAGGAACGTCGCACCCGCGCGCCACGCGACGGCGCCGCGCGCAACTTCAAACGATTGGGCGCCGTCGTGCGGCAGCGGCAGGTTCTCGAGATCGTTCAAAGCAGGTTCGCCGGCAGGCCGATCTTGTTGAACTGATTCGCCGCCAGCTCGACGTGTCGTTTGCCGTTCACCATTGAGAACGCAAGATGTCCCGGGAGCAGCGCAGTGAAGTCGTAGTCCAGGAGGCGGTTCATCGACCGGGCGTAGTCCTGAACACTCGAGTCGGCAACGTTCTGGAGGATGATTTTGCCACCCCAGAATACGTGGTCGCCACTGAATAGGTAACCGCCCGCTCCGCCACTCAAGTGAAAGCAGATATGGCCCCGGCAGTGACCGGGCGTATCGATTGCCCGCAGGGTGAAAGGACCGGCACTGAAGCTCTGGTTATCGAGCAGCTCGACGTCGACATCGCAGGGTTCGAGATCGAACTCAGAGGGGTAGAAGCCGAAGCTCTTCGCCCAGCGCAGCCCATTATCCTCCTCGTCGCCGGCACGCACTTGCTCGGCGACCTCGCGGGAGATGGCGATCTGGAGCTCAGGCGAGAGCGCCTTGCGCATGTGCGACAGGGCGCCGGCGTGGTCGGCGTGGTAATGGGTGATGAATAGGCGGGTGATGTCGCGCGGCTCGAGGCCGTCGGCACGGATGTTCTCGACGACTTGGTCGCCGCCGTCAAAGCCGGCGTCGATCATCCAGAGCCCCTCGCCGGTATCGATGATGTAGCTGTTGCAGTCGAGGCGCGCGGACAGGTTGAAGCCGTAGTCCCCGCCGCCGACGAGGTAAAGGTGGTTGTTGATCTTCATTGCGCCAGGAGCTCCTCTGGGATCGAATAGGCGTGTGCGGTGAGGCCGCCGTCGACGACGAGGTTGTGACCCGTCACATATGCCGCATCGTCGGAGGCGAGGTAGGCGAAAGCTGCCGCGATCTCTTCGGGCAGCCCGAGGCGGTCCATTGGCACGAGCGGCCAGTGCTCGCGTGCTCGCTGCATCGCCTCCTCGCTGCCTAGCACCGCGAGCGATTGAGGCGTGTCTAGGGGACCCGGGCTGACGGCGTTGACCCGGATCTTGTGCCCGACGAGCTCGAGCGCCATCGTTTTTGTCAAGTTGACGATCCCCGCCTTCGAGGCCCCGTAGTGGGCATAGTCGATCGAGGCGCCGATTGCGGAGATCGAGGCTGTGTAGAGAATGGAGCCGCCCTGTCCGGAGGCGACCATCGCACGCGCCACGATCTGCCCGATGACAAACGAGGCACGAAGGTTCACCGCGAGAACGCGATCCCATTCTTCGAGAGTCATTTCAAGGAATGGCGATGAGCTGTGCGCGGGAGCGTTGCTCACGAGGGCGTCGAGGCGACCGGACGCGTCGACCGTAGCGTCGATCGCCTCCTGGCACTGGACAGCGGATGTGACATCACCGACGAAAGAGATGGCCTTCGCCCCGCGCTCTTCGACTTCGCTGGCAACCACGGCGAGGTTCTTCTCATTGAGGTCGAAGAGGCAGATCGTGTTCGCTCCCTCTTCGGCAAACCGCTTAGCTGTCGCCCGCCCCACCCCACTTGCGCCCCCGGTGATTACCGCTGAGCGTCCCTCGAGTCGTCGACACCACATTGTGTTTTCTCCTTTTCGTGAGACCACCGGATCGGTCAAGTCACCCGCGTCCCCAGCGAGACGAGCGCGAGCAGCTCCTCGGTGATCCGAGCAGCATTCGGCAGAACTGCAGCGGACAGGGTCGGCGCCGCAGGGATGCGACAGTCCCGTGCTCCGATCCGCAGCGGCGGCGCTGCGAGATGCGGGCCCAACTCCTCGACGACTCGCGCAACGACCTCGGCACCGAAGCCTCCAGTCGTGTTCGCCTCGTGCACGACTGCGAGCCGTTTCGTTTGCCCGACCGACTCGAAGACGGGGGCGAGGTCGAGAGGCGCGAGCCAGCGCAGGTCGACAACCGTGGCGCGTACGTTCTCTGTCGCAAGGGCTGCCTGCGCCGCGAGGACGTCTGGGACAGTCGAGCCCCACGAGACGATCGTGAGGTCGTCGCCGAAGGCGAGGACACGGGAACCGCCGACATTCTCGACCGGCGCGTCGAGCGGGACTATGTCCTTGGTGCCATAGAGCTTTCGGCTCTCGAACAACACTACGGGGTCATCCGCTGCGATCGCCGCCCGCAACATGGCGTACGCATCGCGGGCGTTTGAGGCGAGCCCGACCCGCAATCCGGGGATGTGGGCGAAGAGCGCTTCGAGACTCTGGCTGTGCTGCGCGCACGAGCCAGCGGTCGCTCCATGCTGGGTACGGATCGTGAGTCGCGGAACTAGTGCCCCGTTCGAGACGTAGCGGGCGTTGGCTACTTGGTTGACGATCTGATCCATCGCTACAAGCAGGAAATCGCCGTACATGATCTCGACGATGGGTCGCAGCCCGGAGACCGCAGCCCCGAGCGCGGTGCCGACCATCGCGCCCTCGGAGATCGGCGTGTCGAAGACACGCGCACCGAAGCGGGCGTTCAGGCCCTTCGTCGCTCCGAAGGGACCATTCGGAAGCGCCACGTCTTCCCCGAAGACGATCGCCTCCGGGTAGTTCCCCAGTGCCCAGGACAGGGCCTCGTTGACGGCACGGATGTAGGAGAGCTCGACCCCACTCATCGCGTTACTCCGGCGTAGAGGCGCTCGCGGACATCTTCCGCTCCAGGCACCGAGACGGCGCGAGCAGTAGCGAGCGCCACGGCGAGCCCTTTTTGGACGTCGGCGCGTACGGCGTCGACGGCGGCGACGTCGTCGACCGCCGCCGCGAGAAGGACGACCGGCTCCCGCTGGCGAGCGGCGTCGAGCTCGCCGGGCGGTCGGTACGCCTGGAGGTCGCCGGAGTAGTGGCCGGCAAGCCGATGCGTCTCGGCTTCGACGAGGAAGGGGCGCGTCGAACCGAGTGCGACAGCACGGGCGTGCGTGACGGCATCGCGCACCGCATCCGCATTGTTTCCGTCGACGAGAAGGGACTCGATTCCGTACGCAGCGGCCCGTCGGTGCGCCGGCACGGCTGTCAGCGCCGCCGAAGGTGTCATTTCGACATATCCGTTGTTCTCGACTACGACGACGAGCGGAACCCCGAGCACGGCCGCCATATTTAGTGACTCGTGTACGACGCCTTGGTTCATGGCCCCGTCCCCGATCGAGACGACGCCGACACCTGCTGTTCCTTGCACCTTGCGGGCGAGCGCGGCGCCGAGCGCCATTGGGACGCCGGCACCGACGATTGAGTTCTCCCCCAGGAAGCCGTAGTCGGGCGCCATTAGGTATGCCGACCCTCCTCGCCCCCCGCAGAGCGCGGAAGCTCGTCCCATCAGCTCGGCGAAGAGCTCGGCAAGCGGAACGCCTCGGGCGATCGCCCATCCATGGCCCCGGTACGTGCCGACGACGGCGTCCTCCGGCTCGAGCGCGGCGCAGGCGCCGACGGGAATCGCCTCCTGGCCGATGCAGAGGTGTGTAGATCCGGCGATCTCCCCGCCGCTCAGCAGTTCCATCACCTGCTCCTCGAAGGCGCGGATCGTGTACATCTGCCTATACAGTCCAAGCAGGTTCTCAGACGCTGGAAGCGCGCTCACTGCTCGCCCGCGGTCTGGGCACGGCCAGCGATAGCGAATGCCGCCTGCTCGAGGAGAAACTTCAAAGCGAGGCTCGCGACCTGTTCGACGAAGACATCGTCCTCCGCCCCACGCTCGCTACGGAGGTCGGCGCGGAGGCACCAGGCGTTCGTCGTCTCGATGATCTCATCCGCGAAGTCGCGCCCATCCTCGGCCTCGGCCTCGACAATCGCCAGCTTTGGGACGAGGCGCCAGCCCACCGTTGGGGGCGTCTGATCCGCGGCACGCCGCGGGGCAAGGAAGACGGCCGCAACCGGCGCGTCGGCGAGTTCGGTCGAGAGCACGAGCGGCACGGCGGCCCCAGCGGCGAGGACGGCGACGACGCCGCTCGTCGTAGCGGTGAGTTCGCCGTACGCTGTCGCGATCGCAGCGCGTCCGTCGGCTTCTACGTCACCGTCGCTCAGGCCATGACCCGGCAGGTCGATGGCGAGGCAGCTCACGCCGATAGCGACAAGCGGGTCGGTTATCCAACGCAGGGCATCGAGATCGCGCCCAATGTCGTGGACGAGCAGAAGCGAGAGATCGGCTGACGGCCAGCGCCAGACGACACCGGATAAATCGCCCTCTGGACGCAGGTTTACTGCCTGGGCGGACGGAAGGTCGAGCTCAGAGATGGTCATGCAGGCACCTTTGGTATCGCCTCGATGAGGCTCTTTGTGTAGGGATGCGCCGGGTTCTGGAAGATCTTGCCCGGCACGCCTTCCTCGACGACCCGACCCGTCTCCATCACGAGAACGCGCTCGCAGAACTGCTGGACAATGCCGAGGTCGTGCGAGATGAATAGACAGCTGAGCGAGAACTCTCGACGAAGGTCAATGAGAAGGTTGAGTACCTGTCCTTGCATCGAAACATCGAGGGCGCTCACAGGCTCGTCAGCGACGAGGACGTCAGGCTTCATCGCGAGCGCGCGAGCGATCGCGACGCGCTGGCGCTGGCCGCCGGAAAGTTCGTGGGGGTAGAGATCGCGGTAGCGCTGAGGAAGGCCGACATGCTCGAGCAAATCGCCGAGCGCGGCCTGCGCCGCCTTGGCGCCGAACACGCGCTTAGACCCTTGGCAGATGCTCGCGCCAACCGTCATGCGGGGATCGAGCGAAGCAAAGGGGTCCTGGAACACCGCCTGAACAATGCGAGGCAGACGCTTGCGTTCCTCCCGTGTCGCTCGCGCGAGCTCGACTCCCGCCACGCGCACCGCGCCGGTCGTCGGGCGAACAAGGGAGAGCACGAGCCTGGCGATTGTCGTCTTGCCGCTACCGCTCTCGCCGACGACACCGAGCGTCTCGCCCGCCATAAGTTCGAAGGACACGTGATCGACCGCTACGTGGTCCGGCGTACCTCGTCGGCCGCGGAAGATCTTCGTCACGTCCGCGAGCTCGACCACTGGCGCGCCGCTCACTGCTCGTCGTCCATCGGGTTGACGCAGCGTACGACTCGCGCCTCACCAGCGAGCGAGGGGTGCTCGCCCAAGCAGGCATCTTGGACGCGGTCGCAGCGCGGCGCAAAACGACAGCCGGACGGCCAAAAGCCCGGCTCGGCAATGCTGCCGGGAATGTAACTGAAGCGCTCGCCGTAAGGGCGGATTCTGCCGCTATTGATGAGGCCACGGGTATAGGGGTGGCGCGCGGCGCGAAAGAGCGCGGCAGCGTCGGCCACCTCGACGATCTCCCCCGCATACATTACGGCCACGCGATCGGCGATCTGGCTGACGAGCGCGAGATCGTGGGAGATCCACAGCACGCTCATCCGCAGCTCACGCCTTAGGTCCCGGACGAGCTCGACAATTCCCGCCTGGGTCGTCACGTCGAGGGCGGTCGTTGGCTCGTCGGCGAGGAGCACACGGGGCTTCAGTACGAGGGCACCAGCGATCATCACGCGCTGACGCATTCCGCCAGAGAACTCGTGTGGGTACGCCCGCATCCGTCGCGCAGCGTTCGGGATGCCGACGCGGTCTAGCAATTCGATGGCTTCTCGGCGCGCCTCGGCGACGCTCACGTCGCGATGCGACCGGATCGTCTCGATGATTTGCGCGCCAATGCGAGCGCACGGGTCCAGACTTGAGAGCGGGTCCTGAAAGATCATGCTGATAGAGGCGCCTCGCAGCTGCCGCAGCGCCTTCGGTTCGAGCCCGACAAGTGAACGCCCGTCGAGGCAGACGTCCCCGCCCGTAACTGCGACGGAACGGGGAAGAAGGCCCATGCAGGCGAGTGCCGTTAGCGACTTGCCCGAACCGCTCTCGCCGACGAGCCCCACGATCTCACCGTCGCCCACCTCGAGGTCGATGTGGGTGACCAGGCTCTTGTCGCCCCTCCGCCCGCGCTGGGCGATCGAAAGGTTGGCGATAGAAAGCGCCGTGCCGCCTGACGCCACCGCCTCGGCGCGCTCTCCTCCCGGTGCATTCATGAGAATCTCGGCTCCCATCACCGTCGCTGCACTCGTCCTTGAGGGTCAAGGCGGTCGCGGAGGAAGTCCCCGAGGGCATTGAGGAACAAAACCACAAGCGCGAGTAGGCCGCCGGATAGGACGACCGGCCACCAACTGACGTTCAGGTATTGCTGGCCGACCGAAAGCATGAGACCGAGGCTCGGCATCGGGGCTTGCACCCCCAGGCCGAGGAAGGAGAGCCCCGCCTCGCCGATGATTGCCGTGGCGACGTAATAGACGGCGATCACGATCGTCACAGGAAGCAGATTGATGACGAAGTGCCTCACGCTGATTACGAGCTTCGGCACCCCGAGCACACGCGCGGCATTGACGAAGTCCCGCTCGCGAAGAGAGAGCACCTCGCCACGGACGATGCGCGCGTAGCCGGGCCACGTCGTCAGCGCAAGCGCGAGGACGACCGTCGTTACGCTCGGACCAATAGATCCGGCGAGGAGGACCGCGAGGAGGATCGCCGGGAATGCCCAGGTGACGTCCACGATGACGTTGCTTACGGCATCGGCCGTCCGGCCGAAGTAGGCGCCCAGGATGCCAACCACGAGCCCGAGCAGGAGCGAGAGGATCGTCACACCGATGCCAATGAGGAGTGAAATTCCGAGCCCAGCGAGGAGCTGCCACAGCAGATCGCGCCCGAGATTGTCGGTCCCGAGGACGTGTCCCGCGGACAGGGGCGACTGGAACGTCGCCGTCAGGTCTTGTGCCTGGTAGAGGTGCCGCCATGCCGGCACGACCTGGACGACCATGCCGCCGATCCCGACCGCCAAAATGACTGTGCCGCCGATCGTCCAGAGAACGTTGTGACGAAGAAACAGCAGCCCGAAGCGACTTGGACGCTCCGAGAGCCGTGAACCCTCGGCGGCAAGCGGCGCTGTCGACATCATCCGAGCTTCCCACCGACACGGACCCGCGGGTCGACAAGGCTGAGCGCTACGTCGCCGAAGGCGCTAGCGAGCACCACCGCCGCCGCAAGGAGCAACGCGAGAACCTCGGTGACGTCGTAGTCCCGCTGAAGCACCGATTGGACGAGCTGGGTGCCAAGCCCCGGCCAGCGGAAGATCACCTCGACGATCAGGGTATAACCCAGGAGGTTCCGTACTTCCAGGATGCCGAGCGAGATTATCGGCCCCATCGAGTTCCGCAGTACGTGTCGCCACTGGATACGCAGCTCTGAGACCCCTCGGGCGCGAAGTGTCCGCGTGAAGTCGGCACCGAGCTGCTCGAGGAAGGACGTGCGCGTCACGCGCACGGTGAGCGACCACTCCTCGGCCGCCAGTACCACCGCTGGGAGGATGAGGCTGGAGAACGAAGCCGCCCCAGCGACTGGCAACCAGTGAAGGTGGATCCCGAGTAGGAGGATGAGCATGATCCCGAGCACAAAGTTTGGGATCGCGAGGATCACGCTCGCTAACGACCGCACACCGCGATCAAAGAACGAGTCTCGCTTGATCGCAGCGAGAGCGCCGATCGGAATGCCCAGACCGAAGATGAGAACAAACGCGGAGCCGGCGAGCTCGGCGGTGTACCCCGCCGAGTTCGCGACGATCGTCATGACTGGGAGATTGGAGATGAGGGATGTGCCGAAGTGGCCAGTGACTAATGCCGTGATGAAGTGCCAGTACTGGACGGGCAATGGAGCGAGGAGCCCATGATGCCGCTCGTAAGCGACGATGACCGAGTGCGGGGTCGTCGCGAGGTTGAATACGCTGCTCACAACGCTTCCCGGCGAGGCATGCATGCTGTAGAAGGTGACCATCGAGACGAGGACGATGATCACCAGCGCGTAGCCGAGCCGCGTCAGTGCGAACTTCATTTCTCCATCAACGCAGATTGATGATGCCCGAAGCGCCTGTTCCCGGCACCGAGGGTCGCCCCCTCGACGAAAGCACCGGCGTTCATGCGTTCTTCAAATAGACGTCGTTGTAGAAGGGGTAGAGGTTCGCCTGGTTCGGCTGCCAACCGACCACGTTCTTGTTGTGTACCCAGATTGTGTTCTGGGTGTAGATCGGGATCAGTGGGATGAGCTTCGCAAAATGCGCTTGATAGTTGAGCGCCGCCGCCTTCAGCTGGGCGGTCGTCGCCGCCGTCTGCCAAGCGTTGAAGGCGTCGTCTACAGGGCTTATCGACGCAGTCTTCGGTTGATAGAAGGCTACGAACAGCGCGACGACGTCAATCGGGCTGGACCACAGCCACTTGAGGGCATACGACGTCGTCTTTGCCGTCAGCTTCGGGTAGAAGGCCGCCGAGGCGAGACTGCTCACGGTCATCTTGACGCCGACCTTCGCCAACATCTGAGCAATTGCTGCCATGACTTGGTTTTCGGTTGTGTCGGTCAGATTGTAGGTCGTGAAGGCCAAAGGCTTGCCGTGCTTGGTCCGCACTCCACTGGAGCCCATCTTCCACCCCGCCTCGTCGAGCAGCGAGTTCGCGATACCGGTGTTGAACTGGTTGTAATTCTCGACCGCGGGGTTGTACCACTTCCAGCGTGTCATCGCCGGACCGTACGTCGCCGCTGCATGACCGAGGAAGATCGCCTTCACGATCGCCTCTCGGTCGATCGCGTGTGATATCGCCTGGCGGACGCGCAGGTCGTCAAAGCCGAGGGTGGTATCGCCAAGATTGACCGAGAGGAAGAAGTTCGAGAGCTCCTGGAACTCAAGTACGACAAGGTTTTTGTCGGCCTTCAGAGTCGCCACGTCTTGCGGAGGCGGGTTCTTCACCGCATCGACGAGCCCGGTCTGGATCTGCGGCGCGCGCTGCGTCGCGTCGGTGATAGGGATCCACTCGATGGCATCGAGGTAAGCCTTGCCCTTGTTCGCAAAGAACGGGACGACCGAGCCCGGGTAGTCGTTCCACCGCTTGGCGATTGCATGCTGACCGGGAACGTAGCTGCTTAGTACGAACGGGCCGGTCCCGTCTGTCGCTTCCGTTCCGTACTTCGCGCCCTGCGCCTTCCATGTCGTCGGGTTCATGATGTAGGAGTACTCGGTGGCGACTGTCTCCTGGAACGCCTGGAACGGGTGGTGCGTCTTGCAAACGATGTTTGGGCCCTCTGCTACGACGTCGTAGATCGGCGTCCAGAACGGTCCGTTCTGCCCGGTTTTCGGGCTTCGGAAGAGGTCGAAGTCCTCGACGACCGCGGCCGGAGTCACCGGCGTCCCGGACTGGAACTTTAGGCCTTGGCGGAGGTGGAAGGTCCATCCAGTGGGCGTGCTCGAGAATCGGTCGGCAAGCATCGGGACGATCTGGCCCTCGGGATTGCGGATTACGAGTGCCTCGAACAGCGCGTTGTAGTCCGGATCCGCCCAATTGTTCGCTACCGGGTTCGGCGGCGTAAAGTCACGGTCATAGCCTTCTCGAAAGGTTCCACCGCGCTTGGCGGTGGCGCCGGTCCGCTCTGGACGAAGCGCCGCAGCGGCAGCCGCTGAGGGCAGCCCGCCGGCAAGCAATTGCCCGAGGGCAGCGGCGCCAAGACCGAACACTCCGGCCCGCTTCAGCGCCTCTCGTCGAGTAATGCGGTTAGTCGCGTATTCCTCGACGACATCGGAGACGCGCTCAGACGACTCGTCCACGAGTGCCCCTTTCGGTTGTTGTAGCGCTTCGGCTTGCGAGCAAGATAGAACAAGCGCTTGTGTGAGGTCAAGAGGCGAAACATTGCGTTCATGCGTCGTCGAGTTCACCCGGGCGCGGAC
>JAODBO010000055.1 GCA_025464005.1 Acidimicrobiaceae bacterium
AGCTGGACGGTGGCTTCGTTCACCGAGCTCATCGTGAGTCACCCGATTCGCCGGCGCTCGACCGTGAGCCGGACGCGGCTGCGTGCGCGACCGGCGGCACCCGATGGGCACGGGATCCACTTGCGCCGCCCAGTGCTGCCGATGTTGCTGCCGACTGCACCATGAAGCGTGTCTGGGCGGCCGTGGAGCGGACCGCACCAGGAATCGGGGACGAAGCGACTGCGCCGTGCAGGGAGGTTCCCGCCTCGATGCCGGACCAGTGGACGAACCGCCAGGTCAGCCACGGGGCGAACACAGCGATGGACAGCAGCATCATCCCGACGAGCACGTCGGACAAGGAGCCCGCGGTGGACTGGCTCCCCGTGCTGGTGGTGCCGTCGTTGGCGAAGGCGCTCAGCCCGAGAACGAAAACGACGACAATCACGATCTTGCAGAGGACGAGTGCGGTCATCGCCTCGATCCACTTACGCGTCCAGCTCTGCGTCTGATCCCAGACGGCCCCGGCGAAGGCCACCGGCGCGAAGACCGCGACGAGCAGGACGGCGGCCTTGCGGAAGAGCAGCACGGCCCATAGCAGCAGGGAGCCCACGATGATCGCCAGGCCCAAGAGCATCTGGAGGATCGGCCCTGCGCCGCCGGACAACCAGCTCACCACGAGGAAGCGTTGTGCGGCCCCGCGGACTGAGGTACCCGCGGACGCGGCGATGTAGCGGCAAATCTCATCGGTCGCGAGGAGTGCCAGCTGGGTGGTGGCGATCGCCAGGGAAGCACCGATCGTGGCCTTCCCGACGCCGACGAGCGCCCTGCCCAGCCCTCCCGGCTCCCGACGCAGCACCGAACCGATCACCTGCAGCGAGAACAAGCCGACCACAATGGGCAGCGCGATGGCCGCGAGCACGCCGACGTTCTTGGTGAACCATGCCGCGGTCAGGTTGATGCTGGTGGTGGCGTCGAGCGCCGCGAAGGCGATGTCGGCGACCTGCTGGGCGGCCGCGACGAAGGCACCGCCGATGGAACCGAGGACCGCGTCCGCCGCAGCACTCCCCGCACCCCCGACGATCCCACCGACCACGTCGCAGACAGGCGAGAGGATGCCGCATCCGGTGTCCTGGGGCAGCACTAGTGGATCCCTGTGCCGAGCCCGGAGAAGAACCCGATGATCGCGTTGGCGCCGCCAACGAGCATGGCTCCGCCGGCGGACACGAGCACACCGGTCTTCCCGGAGCTGACCTGGGAGTAGTTGCCCTGGTGGTGCGCGAGCGCCCACATGATGACCGAGATGACCAGGCCGGCGACGCAGGCGAGCAGACCCCACGTGAGCAGCGCTCCGACGATGTTCTTCAGCACCGTCAGCCCCGGAAGGCCGTTGTCGTTCGGCTTGATTCCGGGGTCGATGACCGGGACCAGCGCGACCTGAGCACGCTGAATGAGGATGGTCGCAGCCGTCATGGATCTCGCCCCTTGACTGATCTCGGGGTCCGTTCCGTCAGGACCCTCTCAGTCCTATGTGGGCAGAGAGGGGCTCAACATCCCCGAGCAACTGCAAGGTCGGACGACGGAACCGCTGGTGAGGAGCCGTCGTTACTTGCTCTTGTCGATGTGGACGCACCTTCGCGGTTGGCAAAGCCGGTCCGCAGGCCCGCCGGGGGGCGCCGCTCGGGGCCTGGCGTGGCAGTAACCACGTGGACGGGCTCGCCACGGTGTGGCCTACCTTTGGCTCGTGACCTACGGAAAGTTTTTGGGCGACTGCACCGCAAGGCACGTTCTGCGCCCGAACCACCGGCGCTTCAACTACCTTCCGACGCATGAGCGCAAACGATGTCGTCCTCCTCGACGGAATGCTGAAGAAGAGTAGACAGCAGACGAGCGCCGCTCTGAGCAACAACGACCACAACACCTTCTGGGTCGCGCAGCAGTATCTAAAGCACTACGGGATCGGGCAGGACGATGTGGTCGCCGGGATAGTCGACGGCTCCCATGACTGCGGACTTGACGGCATATACACCTTCGTCAATGGCCTGCATCTCACAGATGACACCCCTGTCGACAAGCTTGGTCGCCAGGCCCTCCTGGATCTGTTTCTACTCCAGGTGAAAGACACATCGGGGTTCGCGGAGGACGCAATCGACAAGCTGATTGCGAATCTGCCCCGCCTCCTGTCGTTTGATCGCGACGAGAGTCAGTTGCCACAGTACGCAAACCCGCGCATCATCGAGCTCACGCGCCGCTTCTTGCGGGCCTACAGAGATCTTGAGATGCCAACTCTGAAGATCTTCATCGCCTTCGCCTCGTTGCGGGCGAGCAGCAATGTGCACGCCAATATCAAGCTCAAGGCGGAGGCGCTGCAACGCACGTGCGGAGAGTTGTTCACGGGTTGTCCCATCGAGGTGATTTTCCTCGATGCGGCAGGCCTCTGCGAGTGGGCACGAGATGCGCCGAGAACCACGCGGAAGCTGCAACTGGCCGAGAACCCAATATCCACTGACACAGCTGGTGGATACATCGGAGTGGTCCGACTGAACGACTATGAGTCATTTCTGACGAGCGAGCGCGGCGAACTCGACACCTCCCTCTTCGAAGCGAACGTCCGGGACTATGAGGGCGAGACCGCGGTCAACCGCAGCATCGAAGCGACGCTCGCGACCCGCGACGACGCCGTCGACTTCTGGTGGCTGAACAACGGAGTCACAATCGTGGCTAGCAAGGTTCAGCTGGCCAACAAGCTATTGGAGCTAGAGACGCCGCAGATCGTCAACGGGTTGCAGACGTCAACGGAGATCTATAAGCGCGTTCGAACAGTCGGTAAAGACGCGGACCGGCGGTCCGTCCTTGTCAAAGTCATTGAGGCACGCGACGAAGCCGTCCGAGAAAACATCATCCGCGCGACGAACAGCCAGACAGCCTTCGGACCGAGCGCCTTACGCGCCACAGACAAGGTCCAACGGCAGGTCGAGGAATACCTGCAGGGCCGAGGGCTCTGGTACGAGCGCCGACGACGGCACTACTTCAACCTCAACAAGCCTCTGGACCGCATTGTCTCGATCGACACCATGGGTCAAGCCTTGCTAAGCGTCGCTGCGCAGATGCCGCACGTTGCGCGGGGCACGGCCAGCCGCGTCTTCGACGAGGACATCTACCCGCTCGTCTTTCATCCCGACTATCCAGTCGAGATGTACGCGGCAACCATTGACCTTCAACGTCAATGCGACACCTGGCTGAAGAGGGCGGTCCCTGAGGCACAGGTTGAGGACTACCGATTCCATCTCTCAATGCTGGCGGCAAGTGCCCTGACCAGGAAGATGCAACCTAACCGCTCCGACCTTGCCGGCTTGCTCAACATGGAGCTGACAACAGGTTTGGCAGCCGAGCTGCTTAGCGACATCCGCCAGGTCTACGAGCGTGAGGCCCGCAAGGTCGGAGCCGTGCTGTTTGACCAGCTCGCCAAGTCACCGAAGGTCACGGAGGCACTTCTCGCTAAGTCCAAGACTCGGCTGCTCGGCACTCGACGGCCAGACGAGCGAGCGCACTGAACGACGTCACGTTCGGTGGCTTCCAGTCGGAGCATCGCGATCGTTTGCTGATTGACGCGTTCCAGCCTGCCGCCCGTGTCGAACCGCTGGAGAAGCGTCGCTAGCCATCACAACGGCACCACAGAGCTGTGGCGCACCCCCAGGCTCTCAGCGAACAGCCACCCGTACGTCACTACGTAGCGTCTCTGCGGCGAACGGGCCGCGCGCGGTGTCGAGCAGCGCAAGGGTCGTGTCATCGAGCGACTCGTCCGGATCAACGAGCTCGATCTCGTGACGGAGCCGAGCGGCCAGCCGTTCGACCTCGGCGTGATCCCCCGCTGCTATTGCAGCCTTCATCGCGTCTTGGAAGAGCATCTCCGAGCACGGTTCCGCCAGCAGCCCCTTCGCGACGGCCTCTCGTGCGCCTCTCAGGTCACCCTCTTCCAGCCGCAGCTCGGCGAGCGCATGTGCGACGTCTACGACAGCGCTGATCATCTCCTGCGTGTCTGACTCCGCCCACGTGTACGTCGTGGGGTCAACGCCGAGGAACGGTCGCCCACGGACGAGATCGAGGGCTGCCGAGAGGGCGGACGGGTTCGGCGGGTTGGTCTCCAGACCGAGCTCGGCGAACCTCACGAAGTCATGCCAGTCGCACGAGACCTCGGCACGCAGCCGGTACGAACCACCGTCCGCGACCAGGGGGAGATACGGCTCGCCGTCCGCGTTGCGGCCGAGCCATTGCCGGGCGCGGGAGACGAAGGGGTTGCGGGTTGTCTTCTCCACCCGACGGCCAGGCCAGAGGGCTTCATCCAGTTCGCCCCCTGAGGCGCCGGGGTGTAGCGCCAGGTAGGCCACGAGCTCGGAGGCGCGGCGCCTTCGGTGGGGAGCCGCTTCGTCGATGGCGTTCTCGACGTCGACGCGACCGAGCAGTAGGACGCGCGGCGGGGCTGGTGCGTCGGGTCGAAGATCCATCTGGGTCGAGGGAACGTCTGGAAGAGCCGCGGCGACGGCACGGCACGTTCCGACCGGAGTGCCAGACGGTGACGTCTCGGTGGCCCGTCCTCCCGTCCGCAGGAGGTCCAGGATGCGCGCGAACTCCTCTTCTCCCAGCTTCTGTGGCTCCAAGTCGAGGCCGAGGGGTTCCAACCTCGCCTGTCCCGACTGCTCGACCGTCAGCGACCAGCCCTCGCCAGCCCAGTGTTGGTCGATGACGCAGACCCCGCTCCATGGCTTCGGTGCCGGCGACAGCGCCTCGTCCGCTACGTATACCTCTGGGGGAAGGGACTCCCCAGCTCCCGTGGCGGTTCGCGACGATCGGACGTCGCCAGTGGAGGCGAGCTGGTCCGCCTGCTCGCGAACTCTCACCGTGGCCTCCCGGTGCGCCTGCTCAACAGTCGAGACGACCCGGGCCCGCCCCGGCTCCAAGGCGGCGGGGACCTCCTGGAAGCAGCCCACAAGGGTGAGCGGAGCGCCTGCCGCGAACGGACCCACGGCCAAGTCGGCTAGGAGTGCTCGTCGGACGTCGCCTGCGGCGTCCACCAGGTGTAGCGCTCCGATCGACTCGAGATTTAGCAGGAGCATCTCGTCGTCAGCTGAACCGAGGGCGACGAGGGCCGGGTAGGGGTCGTCGGCGTCGAAAGGCCCTGGCTCGGAGGTCAGAGTCCAGATCCCAGCGGACGGCGCCGCGCTGAACGGAGGTACTGCATCGGCGTCGTCCGTCGCCAACTCGAGCCGCAAGGATCGTTGGCCGACTCGCACAAGGAGTACGTCGGGCAAGGGGCGACCACGCTCGGCGCACGACTGAGCCAGCGCGCGCAATGCGGTACGGGTCGATGCGATCGACTGCGGCGACTCAAGCGCGGCCACATGACGCTCGAGATCGGCGACTTCGTGCTCCGGCATGGGGATCCTGCTCCCAGCAGAGCGGGAGCGCTGCTGCAGGCGCCGACGCCGGCGGACTTCCAGGAGCAAACCGGTGGCAGTGAGTGCACCTAGCCCGAGCCCCACGAGGTCCTCACGAACGGCACTGTCACCCTCAGCCTCCGCGCCCCTCACCTGCGCCGGTGTGTGCTCGGCGACCACAGGCTCCGGTACCGATGGCCCTAGCGGCATCACGGGTGCCGGCTCTGGAATCGGGGGCGCCACGCGGGCTGGCTCCGAAGGACGGCCCGTCGCCGCACCGGACGAGGGAAGGACGAGCTGCCAGCCTGGCTGAATGAGATCCGGGGTGTGGAGGGCCCCACCCCCGATCTGCGGCCTTCCCTCGTTGGCGGCGAAGAGGGCCGACGCACCATCGGCAGATCCGAGCTCGGCCTGGGCGATCTCACTCAGGGTCTCGCCCGCCTTCACGACGTGAAGGCCTCGCGGGGTGGCGCCGGTGATCTGCGCTGCGTCCGCGGGGAGTCTCAGCTGCCAGCCGGGATAGATCCAGCGCGCGGAAGTCAGGTGCCGCCCGTCGGCCTGCGTCACACCCCGGTTCAAGTCGAAGATCTGCTGCCAGCGCTCGCCGGATCCGAGGTGGCGCTCAGCCAGCGACCAGAGGGTGTCGTGCCGTCTCACTTCGATCTGCGGCAGTTCTGGAGCCGCCTCAACGACCGCGACGACAGCCAGCGCAGGTGCCGGCTCAGCGGATGTCGTCACCACAGCCGTCGCGCCCATCGGCTTAACGACGAGCTGGCCGCCACCACCGCTAGACAACAGCACCGTTACCGCAGCGACCAGCGCCGCGACGGTCTGCTGCGCGGCACCGAGAGCCGGGAGCCTCGGCGTCGGTAGACCTCGCACCAGACCCGAGATCTCGAGAAGCAGGCAGACCACAAGCACGAGCCACGCTGCCCAGGCGATTGCCACAACGGCGGTGAGGAACAACGTGCCGTCGTCCGGTCCCGTGAGGCGACTGACGCTGATCGCCTGCCCCGTGCTTGTCGTCTGCCCCAGGAACACCAGAGCGACCGGTAGCCCGGCGACGAGCAGGACCAAGGCGACAAGCGCGAGCAGCCCTCGCAGCAGCTCTCCGGTGCGTCGTGCCGACGTGTTCATTGCCCACCTCCGGTCACTCCACGAACGAGCCTGACTGTCGACGTGCCGTGCACCGTCACGCGGTTCACTCCCATGAGCCCGAGGAACACGGTGGGGCTGCCTACCGTGACGTCAACGACGAGTGCCCGTCCCGCATCTGCGACGCGGACCTGACCGGTGACGCCTTGAGCCGTCAGATAGGCCTGTGCCGCCCGGATAGCCGCCGACGAGTTGACCACCGGGACGTTTCCGGGGATGGCGGCGCGGACGTCGATGGCCTGCCCGCCAGCACGTCCCGCCTCAGCGGCCAGGCGATCCGCGCGTTGGAGAGCACGGACCTTGGCGCCGCCGTCAACAACCAGCCCTGCCAGCAGAAGTAGACCCACCGCAGCGACGCAGACGAACAGCGTGATCGACCCCTCATCTGTGGGGCGACCACCGCGCGCTGTCATCGGGACCTGTATGTGTCGACGACGCTCGACATCGACGCCCGCAAGGTCCGGCTTCCCGGAAGGCCAGGAACGCCGAGATCGCTGAGCGGCACGGAGCAGGTCACGTCGACGCGGACCGTTGCGGGCGTCCCGGGCGCCGCCGCGAAGCCCGAGTTCGCCACGCTCACGGTGAGTCCCTGGCAGGTGATGTGCTGCTGGCCAAGGCTGGCTGTGACTGACTGCCGGGCCACCGTCCGCGCCTGGGTCAGCGATCGAGCCAGCGAGGCGTCCCGCGCACCGGACGCAGCTGCCTGCTCGACGGCACTGCTCGCCACCTCGACCCGTCCCGCAGCGATCACCAGGGCTAGGAGCAGGAGCAGCCCCGGACCGAGGATCGCCAGCTCCAACGTCGCGCTGCCCTGATCGTCGAGTGACCGGTTCATGGGCCTGCCACCGTGAACCGCTCGACCGGTCCCTGCGCGGACTGCGTAACGGAGATGCCGGGGATCCCGGGCAGCACTGACAGAGAGCGTCCGCGGACCTCGATGCGGATCCGGGTCGCCGTACTCCCGCTGGAGGACACGGCGACGGACTGCAGGCTGTCCTGGGCGGCGCGGTCCAGGAAGGAGCGGGCTCTCGTGACGCCCACGCTGGGCGAGGCGCCGTAGCCGCGGCCGGCGCTGACGCCTTCCTGGGCCGCGGCCAGTGCGAGGTTGCGGGCGTAAAACCAGATCGCTGCCTGCACAATCGTGAAGATCAGCAACAGCAGAGCGGGTCCCACGATCGCGATCTCGAGCGTGGCCGAGCCGGCGTCACCCTGTGCGGTGCGCCGACGGCTGCGGCTCCTGGACGGCATACGGCTACTTGATCTTGTCGGTCCGGTTGGTCACGGCAACAGTGAGGGCGGCGATCAACAACCCCGCCATGGCCATCAGCCCGAGAGCGATGATCACCATCTCCAACGTGCTCGCTCCCTCGTCGCCGCGGGATCGACGTTCCCTGAGGGAGGTGGTGAGCAGCAGGTACTGGAGGCGAAGGACGACGAGCATCGGTTCCATGGGTCACTCCTTGGGTGCGGTCAGGAAAAAAGAATTCGGGCGAAGGCGGGGTAACCGAGCAGCTCCATGAAGGCGATGCCCAGCAGGGCGACGGGCATGATCATGTGCTCGGAGGCGGCGTTCGCCTCAGCGGCCGTGGCGGTCAGTACGGCAGTGCGGAGCGAGGCTGCACGAGCCCGCAACGTCGTGTAGACGGCGGCGCCGTCCTCGCCGGAGACCCGCATGATGTCCGCGACGTCCGCCAGCTCGGGGAGCTGGACGCGTTCGCCGAGCTTGGCAAGCCCTTGCCAAGCGGGTTGCCCGGCCAGCTGGGCGCGCACGAGCGCGTCGCGGATCAGGGCGAAAGCGAGCCCATCGCCGACATCGGCGGCACGTTGGAGGGCTTCCGCGGTACCGGCGTCCGCGACGCGTTCGAGGGCGACCAGCTCGAGGTAGACGCAGACAGCACGGCGCATCTCCTCCCTGGCCGCCACCGCACGCCGGCGCACGTCCAGGTCAGGCGCGAAGAACAGCGCCGCGCCGAGCGCGACGGAGGCCAGGCCGGGGATGACCAGCGGCAGCGCTAGGCCAATGACCGCCATCAGGGCGGAGAGCACCGGTGGGAATGCCAGTCCCAGGGCGCCGAACAGGACCTTTCTGAGCACGAAGCGGTCGGGGCTCTCGCCGAGGAGCTCGAGGTCGCGTGCCGACCCGGGCCGGTTCAGCCGCTCGAGGACTCCCGAGCGAAGGGGGCGACCGGTCGCCGTCACCCGCTCGGCGCTCAGGTTGGCAAGAGCTGCCTTGAGGTCCGGCGTCGCGGGTGTCAGCGCGGCAAGCACACAACCCACCCCGGCACCTGTCGCGGCACCCGCGAGGGCAACCGCTGCCGAGATCATCGGCGTTCGTGCGCGCTGGCGAGCAACCTCGCCTGCGGCTGGCTGAGGGTCAGCGACCGCATCCACGTCAGGGCTCCGACGAACAACGTCGCGACGGCGAGGAGCACCAACTGACCGAGCGCCGTTCCATAAGGGCGCAGGTACGTAGGGTTCAACGCGCCGAGTCCGGCGACCCCCAGGGTGATGAGCGTGACGGCGCGGGCGGTAGTGCGCGGCTTGGCCCGGTCCGCCTCAACACGGCGGCGCATCGCCACTTCCTCGCCCACCGAATCCGCCACGGACGAGAGGGCTCGGGTGAGGCCGGGGCCGCGGCGGCGATGCCCGAGGATGAGCGAGGCCACCACAAGGTCAGCGGCCGGGTCCGCGAGGTCGTTCGCGAAGTCCCGTAGCGCTGCCTCCGTCGGCCACCTGGCACTCAGCCGGGCAGCGAGGGCTTCAACCTCGACCCGGATCGCTTCAGGCGTGGAGCGCACGCTCGTGGCGACGGCCTGCTCCAGCCCGACGCCCACGACCAGGATGTCGGCCAGCCTCCTGGTCCACTCTTCGATGGCCTCGACGCGCGCGATGTCACGGGCGGCACTTCCCGCCGTACCGAGCAGGACGGGCAGGCCGACGACAGCCGCACCCACGATCAGGCCCACGACGGGCCAACCGATGACCAGCCATGACGCGAGGGCAGCCGCGCCCGCGAGACCCCACTTGCGGGGGTCAGCGGAGGGGGCGATCCGCTTGGGCTTGTCGGCTGCAGGCACTGCAGTTCTTGGCAACGAAGCAGCGACACAGGTTGCCAAGCCGCTTGCTACCGCGAGGCCGGCGACGCCACCCAGGATCGCCTCGGGGCTCATCGCCGGGCTCCGATCGTGTCGAGCGAGTGCGGCCACGCCCCCTGCGGGTGGTCGAGGTACGTCGGGTCGAAGCCGTAGCGGATGAGGGTCGGCAGGCACCGCGGTGAGTACGTCGGGACGGCCCGCCCATCGACACCCGGCGAGAAGACGGACGTCACCGTTGGCCGGCCGAACTCGCCGATCCCGTCGACCTCGAGCACCTCGCTGACGAACCGGTGCTTGCGCCCGCCGAGGGCCGACTCGTCGAGTAGGTCGACGTGGACGATGAGGTCGACCGCGCCCGCCGCGAGGCGGTAGGCGAACGTGTCGGTCATCCCGATCCCGGCGGACAGGCTGAGCGTCACGATGCGGTCGAGTGCGCGGGAGGCTGAGCGCGCGTGGATCGTGCATAGTGAGCCGTCCCCGGTGCTCATCGCCTCGAGCATCGGGATGACCTCGTCGCCGCGTACCTCTCCCACGATGATTCGTCGCAGGTTGAGCCGCAGCGCGTCGACGACCAGATCCCGGAGCGTCACGGAGCCAGCCTTCGTGCCTGCGGAGTCACGTTCGGCGTTGCCCTCTCGGGCTTCCATGGCGACGACCCGGGGGTGCCGGCCGGCGAGCTCGTGCAGGTGAAGTTCGTACTCCTTCTCGATGGTCGCGAAGCGCTCCAACGGCGGGAACTCGTTCGCGAGAGCCCGGATCATCGTTGTCTTCCCAGCGTTCTGCAGGCCGGTGACCACGATGTTCTTGCCGGCGCGGAGGGTGGCCCGCAGGAACGCGGCCAGGCAGGCGTCGACGGTGCCGAGGCGGATCAGGTCATCCAGATCGACGTCACGGACGCGGTGACGCCGGATGACGACTTGCGGTCGAGGGGTCGACCAGGCAACAGCGGCAAGGCGGCTTCCGTCCTCGAGCCGAAGGTGCAGACGGGGGTTCGCCGTGGTGAAGGTTCGCTCGGCTTCGCCCGAGTGGCTGGCGAGGAGCTGAAGGGTCTGGATCAGCTCGGCGTCGGAGTCCGCGACCGACGGGCCGCGTTCCTCGCGACCGTCGGCGTAGGAGAGCCAGACCTCGTCGTACCCGTTGACCTCGATGTTCTCGATGTCAGGGTCCTCGATGAGGGGCTGCAACCTCCCGAGGCCGAAGAGGGCCGCCAGCACCCCTTCGGCGAGCGCGAACTCCTCCTCCACGGTCCAGGGGCAGTGGCCCTGCTGGATCCGCGCCAGTGACTCACGCTCGAGCAGCTGAGCGAGAAGCGCCCGGCCGAGCTCTCGCCGTCCTGCCTGATCGTCGATCGGTACGGTCTGCAGTCGCGCGGCCAGGAGCTCGGCGAGCTCGGCCCGGATCGTCCGGACCAGGGAGTGATCCGGCTGTGCGGCGCGGATGGTCCCCGGTTCCTGCTGTTCTGGCCAGAGGATCGTCGCCGGGCTAGCCACGAGGCGCTCCGGCCACGGCGGGGGTCCATCCAGCCGGTTCGGCAGACAGAAGCCGCGAGGTCACTTGGCGGGCGGCCCTGACGAGAGGGGTGGACGACAGCCGTCGGGGCGCCATTGCCCGCCGGCCGGTGAAGGCGTCTGCGGCTGCGCGGTCGAGAGGAAGGGATCCGAGCAGGGACAGCCCGAGGCTCTCCGCCACCTCTGCCGCGGAGTACGGCTCGCCCGCACCGATGACGAGGCAGCTGCACGGCGCCGACTCCGTTTGCAGCTCTTCCGCGAGGGGACGCGCGGCGGCGACGGCTGTGAGCGTCGCCCGGGTCACGAGGACAACCTGGTCTGCCGACGATCGGAGCTTCGGGCTTTCGTGCTGCGTCCCGACTCGCCCAAGATCGAGCAGTACGTCGACCGGTGGGTCTTGGTGCGCGAGCTGGGGCAGCCCGAGTTGAAGGGTCGACCAGGCCTGCGTCAGGCTGCCGGCCCGGCGGGCGTCGAGGAGCCCTGGCAGGAACAGCCGGCGTCCGTCGTCGTCGAGCGAAAGCGTCTGCTCCCAGATGGCGGCGACGGGGTCGGCGATCCGCGAGACGGCGAGCGGGAGCAACCCTCGACCGCTTGCAAGGCTGCCGGCGAGGTAGCCGCTGGCAATGTCCCCACCCGCAGGATCGCACTCGGCAAGGAGGATGCGGCGTTCCGTGCTGACGTCAGGCCAGACGGTGTGGAGGGCGAGGGCCGTCGTCGTGCAGCCGGGTGAGCCCTTGGCGGAGACGAGCGCGACGGTTGCCACGTCAGCGGTTCCGCGGTTGGAGCACCAGGGCGATCCGGCCCGTCGCCGACCTGGCCGCGAGTGCCGGACCGTCGGCGGTCGCGACGGTGACGTCGACGACCGTGACGCCGTTGACATCGGGCTCGCCCAGCCTGACGACGGTCGCCGCGAAGGTGGCGGGCGGAAGCGTCGGCGGATCGGCGCCAGGCCCGGGGGTGTCGACGACGAGGATGTGGTCACCCGGCTGGAGCGACCCTGCGGGGAGCCTGGACGGCGGTACGGCCAGTGCAACGAGGACCTGACCCGCCGCTGGTGGCGCCACGTCTGCGAGCTCGGACTCGGTGAGCAGGCTGCCGGGTGCAAGTTGTGTCGTCGCGATCTTCCCGACGACCTGCGACAACTGCGACGCGGGGATCACCGCGAGTCCGGGGTCGTGGGAGACCTGCACGGTTGCCAGGTCGTCGGTTGTGATCACGGACCCGTAGGCGACGGCCTGCCGGACGGACAGCACAGACTCGCGGTTGCCAGCCTGATTGACGAGCCAGACGCCGGCCAGGACCCCCACCGCTGTCAGGCTCACACCCATTGCCAGGAGTGCCGGGCGGCGACGCGGCTTGGGCATCGCGGCTCGGGGCGGGACCTGGTTCGTGGGGCCACTCGCGGACGCGCGCGGCAGCCCACGACGGGTGTCAGGATCTTCCGTGACAGTCATTGCGTAGGCCTCCTTGAGCCACTCAGGTCACGAGCACCTGCAGCTCGCCGATCCGAACAGGCAGGGACGAGCTGCGGGTCTGCGTGACCTGGCCGGACGTACCTCCACCAACCCAGGAGATCTGCCAGGTCGTGGTGGCCACGACGTGAAAGGCGTCGCCGGGCTGCCCGGCCGACGAGCCCCGGTACGCATAGCCACAGGTGGGTGAGCTCGACTGCTCGGCGTTCCGGGAGTACGGCGTACCAGGGCCGGTGCAGGTGACGGACTGGCCGTCGCCCATGCTCCAGACGATCTTGGTGGCCTTCGCAGTGGCGGTGACCGAGATCCCCGGCAAGGCGGCGTTGGCCGTGGTCGGTCCCCACGTGCTGGGGCTGACCCGCGTCCACATCCACACAGGCAGGCCGACGAGCCCGGTGCGACCCGCGTTCGGCGCGAAGCCGATGTCCGGCCCGCTGAGGTTGAGCCGGGCGATGGCCTGGTCCGCAAGCCGCGCCGCCGTACCCGCTCCCCCACCGAACCCCGGAGGCGCTGTGGGTCGCCAGACCCAGCCGCCACCCGACCCGGGAACCCCGGGGCACGTCGACTGGTAGATGGTGCCGTCGGGGAAGTGGCCCTGCCAGGCGGGGTCGGTGGCCGGCGGCGGCGGGTCGAGTCGGTGGTAGTAGCAGCCGTCGGCGTTGCTCCACCATCCGAAGGCGGAGTCGTAGCAGGGCACCGCCGTCGTCGACCCCAGCTCGTGGCACTCCGGCGCAGCGCCACCACCGCCAGACACCGGCTGCGTGCCCGGGCCGCCTGGGTCGTCGACCACGATGTAGCAAACGGTGCCCCCTGGCGGGCAGACGACGTGCTCGCCCGCCGATGCCGGACCCGCCATGGCAAGGAGCGCGCCGAGGGCCATAGCGGCGGCGGCCAGTCGGCTCAGCACGGTCGGCTCCTCTCGGTGGTCAGCTCGACGATGAGCCAACCGTCGCCGTAGGGCCTTGCCAAAGCGGTTGCCAACACCGTGGTGGGCTGACCTGGAGCGGCCGCGGACTTCCCCGTGGCCTTGTAGACGGGTTGCCAACCGGTCGTGTCCACGCAGTCCGTGATCGTGACGGCCTGAGGGGAGGCGGAGTCCACCACGGGGTGGAGCACCGGGGCGCCGCGTACGACGATGCCTGCGCTCGCGAGCTGCAGCAGGTTCGCGCGCTCCTGGGCGAGGGCCTTGTCGCCGGCGTACTTGGCAAGGGCTGGGTCGTGAGCGTTGGCAACCGCCTCAGCGGCGACCTGAGCTCGCCGAAACCCGCGGTACGCCGCGAGCGCGCTATCGCTTGCCAACGCGTTCGGATCTGCCGTGGAGGAAGCACTTGCGTTATCGCTCGGGGTCGGTTGGGCCTTCGGCGTCGACGAACCATTGCACGACGCTGCGGTGAGGGCGAGCAGCGCGGCAGCGACGCTTCGCCACCTGCGACTGCTCATGCCAGCCACCTGCACTCTCGCCAGAACGGCTCGAACGCCACCGGCAGAGATCGGACATTTCGGCCTGCGCCGGTGCCGCGGAGTCTGCCTGCGGTGCGGACGCTTGTGCAAGAGGGGACGTCCGTGGCTGTGGACAACCACCACCGTCAGGCCACCCGGCCGGTCATCCGGGCAGCGGCTACGGGAGTTGGCGAGGTGGCGAGCGTGGTCGACCTCAGGGCCGCGCGCAGGTCAGGGTCCTCGAGCGCCACAGGGCCCCGGTCGCGGATCCGCTCGATCGCGCCAGACCAACCGGGTGCACCGAGCAGAACGAGCGAGACCCGACGCACTTGCCAAGGCGGCAGCCCCAAGCGGCTGGCAAGGGAGCGCCAGCCCTGCGCGACGTTGCGACCGCTCCCGTCCCGCGTCACCGAGGAGATGACGCCGTCCAGGACGGCGTGAGCTGCCCTCGGCTCCCAGCCGGCCTCGACGAGGGCGAGGACGACTGCCTGCAGACCTGCTCCGAGATGCAGGTGAGTCGAAGCCTGTTCCCGCTCCCAGCCGAGCTCGATCATCTGAGTGAGGCTGAGGGGCGGTGCGAGGTGTGTCGCTGTGTCGGTCGACGCCTGCGCGGCGAACGCGCGGCGACCCTTGCTCCCCGTCGTGAGGTAGCGGGCGCTCATGACTTCGCTTCTGATCGCTCGCTGGACCGCGACCCAGATCCATCCCCAGGGGGACTCGATCTGACGGAGTCGGTCGTTCGTGAGCGCCTCCCAGGCGACCTCCCATCCGGTGGCCTCGGCCTGATCGGCTGCGGGACCCCTCAGCCGAGCGCCAACCACCTGGGGGTGGACGAGCGCGGCGCGAACGTGGGACAGGAGGCGGCGGCCTCGGTCGCTCTCCCAGCCCTCGATGTCGATGGCTTCGAGCTCGAGGAGGAGTCCCTCGCGAGAGGTGAGCGGAGCGGTGTGATCGGTGATGGTCATGGTGAACCCTTGGCGTCGGCGAGTCGGACGCCGGGCAGGTTCTTGCTCGGCCGTTGCCACCGGGCTTTCGCGTCATCTCGGGTGCTTGCCAACGCATGCCGGCTTGAACCTGACAACCGGCTCGTGGTCCCGCGCGAGCCGGTCGGCAAGCACCTGGACGCAACTTGAGACCTCTACCGAGTCAGCCAGGAGGAGTCATGCCAGGAGCGGCCGTTCACTCACTCACCGAAGTCGGCGACGAGGGCAGCGAGAGGCGCCTGCTGCTCACCGTCGAGGAGGCGGCGCAGCGCCTGGCCATCGGCCGGAGCCTGATGTACGAACTCCTCGCAAGCGGACGCATCACGTCGATTCGCGTGGGACGGCTCCGACGGGTGCCGTGCCACGCGCTGTCGGATTATGTCGCTGGGCAGCTTCGCTGACGAAAGCGAGCTGGCTCGCAGCCGCAGGGACCCCCGTCTGGACCGTTCACCAGGAGCCGTCCGACCAGCCTGAAGCAGAGCGACCACGACCGTATCGACTGACGAGATGAGTGAGGTTCGACGCCGGACACCGACCGAGTGCCAAGAGCCTGGCTATGGAGCACTTGCCCGGCCACCATCGGCTTGTGCCCGGACCGCGGCTCCACGCGCGCCTTGCCAGGACTGAGCGGAGCGGCCCGTCCGTCCGTCCAGGTTCGGGGTCATGCTGGCGCGTCCGACGACCTGTCGAATTGCCCTTCAGCGACCCAGAGCCACCTGAGGCGATGCACCCTCAGCGAGAGCAGACGCGAGGTCAGCCTGGCAACCCGTTCTTCGCGCGAGATCGTGGATCGCGTGAATGGCCTCTGCCAGTCTGCCGGGTGACGCGCGGAAGTCGAAATTGTCTGTGTCTCGCTTACCCCGGTTGCAGGCCGGACAGAGGACCTGAAGGTTCCGCGGGTCGTTGACGTCAATCCACTCGCTCGTACCGTCCAAACAAACCTTGTTCGACTTGTTCCGTCTCGCGAACGGCACGATGTGATCGACATCCAGCACTTCACCGAGTGGGAGGACGGTCGCTGGTATACCGCACGCCTGGCATCGTCCCTGTTCTCGACGGATGGCCGCGAACCTTCGTGCGGCTCGGCGAACAACTGCTGGCTGGTTCCACTCGCGGATTCGGACCTCACATAAGGCTTGTGCGTGCTCTCTCTGAGCCTCACTGTCGAACTCCACAGTGAGCCGGAAGACCTGGTCGGCGCTGTCGAACGTCGCGATCCCGCGCTTGGCCAACGTCCTGCGCGGCCACCTCATTAGGACCTCATCTGCTCGCGAGACCGCAAGACTGTTCGCCACGAGCAACGCTTGGGCGAGGTCCTGCCGGGACGCCGTTCCCCCTGCTCTGATGAGCTCGCGGATCAAGACCGGCTGATAGTTGGCCGACATCGCCATGTCGCCGGACAGGAATGCGATCAAGCCCTCACCGCTCGTCACCTGCGACTCCATGTGGTCAGCTGTCCAGCGGCGTCTGAGCCGCCCGATCAACCTGCCGCCGATGGCTGACTCTCATCAACAGGTCACGAAGCCATACCGGTTCACCACGTTCCCACTCATACAGGTGCACATCACAACTCTTGATCCTGTTGTGCCATGCACACAGCCAGACCACGTTCCGCGGGTCACTGGGCCCCCCGCATTGAAACGGAAAGTGATGATCGGCCTGTAGTCGCGTTGTTTTCGCTTGACACTCATAGCCCCAGATGCGAATGGACTCGCATTCTGTTCCCTGCGTAGGGGAAGCCGTATATCCACGGGCCCCGCGAGGATCACCCTCGGCGCGATAGGAATGCAGCGAGCGGTACCAGTCGGGATCCACAAGCGCCAAGCCAAGCAGCGGCGAGCCCCCCATAAGGAACGTCGAGTAGTGCCCCTCCCAGTCAGGGGAGAGCCCAGCGCGAACCTCTAAGAAGTCCTGCGCAGTTCGGATGCGCTCATCGATCAACTGGCTCAAAACTGAACCGACACGTCTGCGTGGCTTTGGGTACCACCGTAGTGATGCATGAGGATGAGCAACTCAAGTGGATTCCGCATGATGGTTGCGTCCAAGCGCATACCGGAACGCACGATTGCGGGATACTTGGTATTCAGCGGTCCACTGGCCTTGTCGATGACCTCGATGTCGGCCACGTTACTGATCTGGTCCGAGACCCGTAGATGTGTCCGTCCGCCGGTTACGAAGCTCAACCGATTTCCTGCCACCAGACCCTGAGTGACGGCCGGCGTGGACCGGGCAGTAGCGCGTTTTCCTCCCCCTGTGAGGTAGCTGGCCTCAAGAGTCACGCCTGCCGCGTTCCCACGGAGGTGATCGGCCAGCGTCGGACTCGAGCCCGGCAGCGCTTGCGTTCGAAACACTTCGCGGAACACGTCGATCGCGATCTTCTTTGACCGTGTTTGGTGCACCCCATTGAGCGTGAGAACCCAAGAGAAGTCCCAGTTGGTCGCTTGAAAGTTCAAGCCGCTAAGGACTGCATCCCATGTCTTCCCCGACAGAACGGGCGTTCCGTGACTCGCAAGGAACTGAAGAACACCTGCGAGGTAGGCCTCCTGCATGATGCGCTGCTGATGACTCGACGAACCGAAAAACACACTTGTCGGTGCGTTCGACACCGACTTCCTCAATGCCTCGTAGGCGAGGGAAATCTCCTCGGCAAGTTCATTTGGAGGGAGAACTGCGGCATTCATGGTGCGCCCGAAGTAGTGGCTCTGCAGAATCGATTTGAGCTCGATGCACGTGTACTCGAATCCCCCGGCAGGCATGTTGGGCGTCCGAGCGGGATCCGAATTGAACTGGATCTGACCAAAGAAAGGGTTGTTGGCACCTGATGAAAGAGTTGGTGTCCGACATAGATCGATGACCGTCGTCATGGCCGCTATCGCCTGGGAGCTCCGGGGATGCTGCGGCGCGTACTCGCCAAGCAAGAACGCGTATGTAAGCCACTCGGCGTGAAGCGTGTCGAGCTTCTTCGCCTCGGTGGTTACTTGCGCAAACAGCTTTGCGAAGGTCGCGGAGTTGTAGACACCCGAGCCATCATCAATCATGAAGACGACGGGCACCTCACTCGCCTGCTGCGTCGAGGAAGCGAGCGCGGCAATGCGGTGTTGACCGTCCAAGATCCACAATGGACGTTCGCTTGTTCCGCTCGGAACGGTGATCTCCACGTTCCAGAAGCCTGTCAGAGTCCCATTTCCCACGACAAGCGGGCTGACTTTGACACTGCCACCGACGCGGTTTGGATTCTCCGACAGCAGGACCGGGTTCGGCATGAGTTCGCCAGGCTTGGAGAAGGTCGCAGCCATGGCGGCGACGCGGTTCTGGTCGATCGGGCGCTGCCACTCGCGCACGGGAGGAGTCGCTGCTGAGCGTGCGAGTACGTCATTCGAGGTGCTGGATGTGAAGGATGGGGCGGCGGCGAGACTCGCGAGGTCATTCGCCTTACAGAATCCCACGTACAAGGGGAAACGATTCGGCCCGCTTGTGACGACTGATTGGCTGCAGGCGATGCTGATTGTTGTCAAGGAAGGAACTCCACGTATCCGCTCTTTGGGCATTCGACTGACACAAGCGCTCGGCTGGAACCGGCTTCGAACTTGCGACCTAGCTTCACAACCCCAGCTCGTCCGCAAAGGCTGTGATGTCGGGCGCTTCGTTCGCCTGCGCGGTCCGGGTGGCGTCGCTGACGATTGACGAGATCGCGTCGTCCTCGCTCAGGTGGGGCCGCGCGTTCAGCATCCCTTGGAGTACCTCGAGTCCGCCGTTGGCGTACTCCTCGAAGATCTTGATCCTGTCGGGGGTGCGTTCCTCGGAGACGATCTCCGGGTCATCCGGCGCCGCAGCGATGGCGAGCGCGAAGATGAAGTACTCGACCGAACTGTCCCGCACAAAGGTGTCCAGGCGGACCGGGTCGCTGCCCGCCGACGCGAGCGGCGTCCTTCTCGTCTCCGAGCGTCCCAGGGCAGCCGAGAAGACAAGGAGGTCCTTGATCGTCGGGAACACCTTCGCGTCACCCGTTGTCAGTCGGCTGATGAGGGCTTCCTTATCACCAGGCCGGCGAACGCGATAGTCGCTCATGACTTGACCTCGGTGATCTCGGCGGTGTTGTGGTCTGCGTTCGAGACGACGTAGGGATACTCGCTGCCCCCGAGCGTGATCGTCTCTTCACCCATGTCCTTCGTGCTGTGAACCGTGATGACATACTCAGCACCGACCGATCCACGCAGGGTGTCAGCAACAACACCTTCGGCTTGGCTCTGGCTCGTCAGGACGATGACCTGCGACGCCATGGAGGGAAGGGCTCGGGCAACGGCCTCCTTGTACCTGTTGTCGAGGTTGCCGAAGGCGGCATCCATCACGACGGGGTAGTAGCCACCGACCATTCCCATGAGTGTCGCGCTGCCCTTCTCCGCGGCCTTCTCCTGGCAGAGCTCGGCGAGGGCGCCCACGAACGCGAGACTCAAGAGCTGGTTCTCGCCGGTCGACTTTGGCGCAAGCGCCCGGTCGTCCTCATGGCCGGACCAGAGCTGAAGCTCGAAGCTCGGGGCAAGCTCGGGTTGGTAGTCCTTGATGCTCGTCCGGTCGTACACCTCTCGGACCTTCCCGTCCAAGCGGACTCGAACGATCTCGCTGGTCTCGTCGAGGATTCGGCGCAACGCCTTGGCCGCATCCAGGGCGATCGCGCTCCGTCGACGGAGAAGATCGGCCTGGACGTTGTTGCTCTTGGCATCACGGAACTGGTGCTGGCAAGAGATGAGATCAGCGTCGACTTGAGCTTGGGTTCGCACGCTGTCTCGAAGCGTGAAGTCCATGTCGGCGAGCTTGTCCCGGATCTTGTCACGGCGATGCTCGAGCTGCTGCGGTTCTTCCTGCGGAACCTTCTCGAGCTCGGCCTTGATCTGGCTCAGCAGCTCGCGTGCCTGGCGGTCCGCCTCGTTCGCCTCGGCGAGTTCCTGTTCGATGGCACGGAGACGGGTGGTGAACTCCGCACAACCGTCCGCGAAGATGTCAGTCATTCCCCTGAGCTGCTGCCAGGTCCCTTCGACCTCAGCCAAACCAGCCTTGCTACGCCATTCCGCAACGGAAGCGTGACCTTCTGTTCCTGCCTCTAGCGAAGCGCCGCAGATGCAGGTCCCTGCGTCCAGAAGTTCGTCGACAAACTGTCGCTTGATGGGCGACGGCAACTCGCCCTTCTCCCGCAGTCGATCCGCTGCGGCCCGAACGTCGGGGATGAGAGTGCTCGCCCAGGCCTTGAACCCTTGGACCGTGACGAGCGCATTCCGGTCTGTGCGCGCCTTCGCGAGTCGGACCCGGGCGCTGTCTTGCGAGGCTTGGGCGTCATCGCGACGGGCCTGAAGCTGAGCCGTCGCGACGTGCTCCCGGAGCCGCTGCTCCACCAGTTCCTGCTCGTCCTTCAGCAAGGCCATCTCGTGCTTGAGGCGCTTCTGCGTTTCCACATGCCTGTCGGAGTCGGCCTGCAAGAGATCGATCTTCTCCGTCAGTTCAGTGAGCTGGGTGTCCCCGAGCTTCTTGAGCTCTTCCGTGAACTGCGCGGCTGCCTTCGGGAGGTGGTCGATGGCTCGCTCGAGTTGGGCGAGCCCCAGGAGCGTCTTGATCGCGGTCTGGATGTCGGTGTACGCGTCGCGTTGGACGAGGCGTTCGATGCGTTCGCCGTTGAAGAAGAAGAACTGGGATAGCTCTTCGGGGAGCACGATCTTGATGCTGTCGATCCATGCAACGACGTCGCGGGTGCTTCCGTCAGGCTCGGTGACGTTCAGCGTGACGTCCGGTTCGCCATGACGCTGGTCGTTGTTGTTCTTGATCGTTCGGACAGCCCGCCTCATCCGATAGATCCGGTCTTCATGCTCGAAAGTCAACGTCACTGCGGCGGTGACCGTGGATCCCAGTGCCGAGTCTGACCACACCCCGTCGTGGCAGATCCGGTTCGGGTACTCGACGTCGGCATCAAGGACGCCATAGAGGCACCACTTGAATGCATTCAGCAAGGTCGTCTTGCCGGCGCCGTTGTTGCCGTACAGAACGGTGACGTTGCCGTTTTTGCCTGAGGCGAACGTGAGTTGCTGCTGTCCGCGGAAGGCCCGGAAGTTCTCGAGTTCGAGGTTGATGAGTCTCACTGGACTACGACTCTCTTGATCGCCTGGCTGACCAACTGGATGGTGTGCTTGTGATCTCGCAGGTGCAATGCCTCGCGCTCGATCTTGAGTACCTCGGTCATGACTTGCCGGACGGCCTCTTCCTGTTCGGCGTAGATGCGGAGGACGGTGTCGCGCTCGTTGCTGGTGTCAGTCACGGTTCTCCTAGATGTCCATCAGGCCGTAGGCGGATCGCAGGGGGCGAAGGATTTCCAGCGCGGTGCCGGCGTTTCGGGCGTGCAAGGCGAACTCGGCGAAGCGGGCGACCTCACGGGCTAGAAGCCCGCGGTCGTGCTTCGGGTTTCCGCCGGGGCCAGGGACCACGACGAAGTCGATGATCGATGCGAAGTCCTTGTCGTGGGACCTCCGTAGGACGCGCCCCCGTCGTTGGACAAACTGACGGGGGTTGGTGCTACTCGCGAGCATGTAGGCCGTTCGGGCTTGGGGAACGTCGACGCCCTCATCGAGGCAGCGCATGGAGACGAGCGCTCGGAGTTGTTGGTTGCCGAAACGGGTGAGGATGCTTGTTCGCTCTGGCCGGCTCTCTTGCGATGTATACGGGTGGCACGGAACTTGCAGGTCACGACCGAGCAGTCTCATGACGGTGTCGATCTGCCGTGGAGATTGCGGTTCGCTCTTGGGGTGTCTTCCTTCGGCGCAGTAAACGAGCTGCCATGACTCGGTCCGCCGGGCGGCCAGCTCTCGGGTGAGGGCAGGCAGCTTGGCGCGGCAGTGCCCGAGAAGAGCTGCGCGCCGCCGTAGGAGATCCGACAGTTCGCTGGTGTCTTCGCCGGCGATTCGTTCTGCTTGCTCTCCACCGCTGAGCAGGCGCCCGATCTGCTCACTGAGGTAGGAGTAGTAGTCGCCTTCCTCTTCGTCGAGTTGAACGAGAACGGGGTGGTAGTCGTACTCACAAAGCGCTCCGAGCTTGATCGCAGCTCCGAGGTCGAGATTGATCAGGATGTCCCCGAAGTACTCGAGGAGCTTCTCGGTGCCCTCTTCATCGAACCAACGGTCCGGGGTCGCGGACAGCGCAAGGCGGTACGCGGCACGTTCAGGGAGCGCCTGCAGCATGTGTCGTGCACCGAGGTTGTGCGCCTCGTCGCCGATGAGCAAGAGCGTTCCGGGTATTCGCGACAGAAGATCTTGCATCGGCGGGAGAGCGAGGCTGGCATTCGTTGTTGCGAGCAGGGTGAACCCGTTACCTCGTGCCCCAAGGCCCTGAAGCGCGGCGGCCGCGGGTCCTGTCCAGTCGCCGGAACTGCCGTAGCAAGGGATCGCGCGAACCCCGAAAGCCCGGGCTTCCCGGAGCCACTGATCGACAAGGTGGAGCTGCGGCGCAACGACCACTGCCACCAGAGGCTGACCTTGCTTGTCGATGACCTCCGCGAGCTTCGTCATCGCCGTGAGTGCCGTGATGGTCTTTCCGGTGCCGGTCGCCATCTGGAACGTTCCGCGGCCTTGAGCCTGGAACCAAGCCTTGATCGCGTCCTTCTGATAGCCACGGAGCTCGAGGTCGGCGGGCATCTTCGGCAGCACGAATGGCCTGACCCCCACCTCTCCCACCTTGATGAGCGACCGGAGAGCACTGTCGTCACCCTCGCCCGTCGCCGCCGACTCCTTCGCCAAGGCGACGAGACGGTCGCGGGCGATGTCCGGGAAGTCCAGAACCTCGAGGTTCGCTGTTCTGCCTTCCCAGAGTTCAGTGAACTGGGAGGCGATGCGAGCGACCCGCTTGCGATCCTCCGGGAGCCAACTGCGGAAGAGCTCGACTGACTCGAAGTTGTCGATGAGCGCACGGGCTGTCTCGTTCGCGGAGCCGTTGAAAGCGACTTGGTCACCGTCCGCGTCCTGGAAGATCCCGATCTTCTCGTGGTAGAGACCGACCCGGTCTCCTCGACGCACAATTGCGAGCTTGACGTCGAGAACCCCATCGGCGACGAGGTTGCCGAGAACACCCAGTCGTGCTCGAGTCGCGGCGTCCTGCTCAGCCTCGTCCAGAGTGCGGAGAACGGCACCGTTCAGAACGGTCCGGTAGTCGTAGCCCAGCGTGAGCTGTTCGACGTCGGCTTCGTTGAGGTAAGGCGATGCGATCAAGCGCATGTGTCCCGCGTGCCGGACGAAGCTGTTGATGCCTTGCAGGGCGAGGCTGAGGCTGCCACTGGTGAAGTATCCGACCGCGCGGTCGTAGCTTTGGGCCACAGTCAGGCACGGCCGGTAGAACTCTCCTACGAGGTCATCGTCAGCGCTGCGGTAGTGGTCTTTCAGACCGAGGGACTGCAGTCCAGTCACTTGGACCAACCCATGGCTGACATGAAGTCCTCGGGTTCCGCTGCGGCTTCCACCGCTTTCCCTTCGGTGCCATCTGGTTGGGCCGTTGCCCAGGCAGCGAGAGCGATCGCGACCTCGTCGTCTCCTCGCCGGTCGAGATGCTCGCACAGGTCCTGGACCGACAGACCCTGCAGTGCACCTACCGCAGCGGCGATGCCCGCGGTTGCCTCCCCTGCGCTTGGCGCTGGGACAGTGCCGGTCAGCGCTGCGAGCACCAGCGACCGGTCCTCAGTCGTCGGGTGCCCAATCCGGCGACAGCGCAGTTCACCCTCTACTGGACCTGGAGCGAAGAACAGATGGTCGCTAGACTTGGCCCGCATGGCTCGGGCGAGCCTGCCGACGGATCCCATGCTCGGCTGGCCATTGTTGAAGTTGATTGTGACGGGATGGCCCTTGACCGTGAAGTCCTTGGTGTCGCCCTCTTGGACCCCGAGGTACACGGACGCACCGACTGTGATGGCTGGGCTGAACCCGCTCAGGACATACTCGGAGAGGTCAAGCCGTACCCACCAGGTGCCAGTTGGGTCCTTGAAGAACCTTCGGGACGCCGCCGGGTTAACGGTCCGCAGCCGAGGACCGCCGCCTTCCATGTTCCGAGTCAGGTAGCCATCACGGCGGTTGAAGTTCGATCGGGATGCGTAGGCTCTGACGCTGCTTGGTGAAACACCGAAACGGTTCACGATCTGGTCGACGATGTCGTCGGTTCGTGCCCGGCCACCCGCAGCGTCGATGGCCTTTTCGATTTCGGCAAGAATCCCGTCGTACTCATCGACGTTCCACTCAACGAGGCCCCATTCACCCGGTCCGGTTCTTACGAATCGGTCATCTACGGCCAGTTGGTTGCGGAGGCTGTTGATCGAACCCGGACGCCAGAGCGCGTCCTGCAGTGCCGTGTCCGTCAGCGGTTCCTTGGCGCTCCGGAGGACCATGAAGGCTTGGTCCTGGAGACTCACACTGTCAGGGAGATAGACGTCACCGGCGAGCCACCAGCCCGCTTCCTCGAGTAGCCGCTCTACTTGGATGTGAGCAAGCCCGAGCCGGACGACAACGTCCGTGGCTGCGTCGAGGGTGACTCCTGAACCACCTGATGCCGCGTGGAGCGCCTGCTTCAGGTCCTTGCGAAGCTCGTCTAGGGGTCGCCAACAGATCCAGTCCTCATCCCAGGAAGCGCTGGCGTCGCTCGCGACTACGACGTCAAGGACCCTGAGGCCAAGGTCGATGTTCCAGCTGAGTTCGGGCCACCTCTCCAGCACGACATCCTGCGGTGATCCAGGAGCGAGGGCTCGGACGTCGCGGGCGCATCTAGCGACGAGGTAGCCGGCGTCGCTGTCGCAGAAGTCCCAAAGGGACTGTTGCGCCTTCACATGAATCTGTCGGATGCGTTCGCGCGTGATTCCGAGATCCTTACCGATGTCGGCCAGAGTCCGACTCGATGGTCCGCTGCGCTCCTTGAACACCTGGAGGTCCCGCGAGTCAAGCGTCTTGTGCCAAGGCGCCAGGACCTCTCGTAGGTCGCGCTCAGCTCCCTGCTGGACGTCGGCGAGCAGTGCGAGCGCTTCGCGCACGACAGTCGGCGCGGAGTCGTCACGCCAGCCTGGAAGCATCCACGCGAGCGCCACGGTCGCTGCCTCGGCGATCCGTTGAGCTTCGGCGATCGCTGCGAGCGACGCAACGGCTTCAGGATCTGATTCGTCCTTGGGAACAAGGCCCTCTCGCTCACACGTGAGCGCCCACAGCGCGACGCTCGCGAGTAGGTGGTGCACCGACCCGATCCCTACGTGTGGGGTTCCGGCGTACGCGCTGGGTGTCAGCCAGGCGAGCTGGTCCAGGTTAAAGATCCCGAGACGTCGCAGCGAGTTGAGACAGCGAACGGTGAGCCCGAGGTCGTCGAGTCCGCGTAGGTCCCCTCGCAGGATCGGCGCGATTTCGCCGAGGCGTTGGTTGGGCGACGTCTCCCAGAGCAGCTGCGAGGCCGCGTCCGCCAGCGGGGTCAGACCCTCGTAAGGGGTCTGGTCTCTGTAGTGCTCATCAAGCAGGGCTTCAGCCGAAGGTTCGAGGAGCGGTAGGGCGCGCTGGAACGCGCTTGCTTCCACGGTCTCTGTCCACCCTCTGCTCGATGTCTGACAGCATCCTGGCAGGTGAGTGCGACATTTGGGCGTCGTTCACGCTCCGATGTATGCCTAGGGCGTTCATCGTCGCGTTGGACGGCTCCCTTGACCGTGCACGGGCCGTAGTTGGAACACGCTGATCTTGCCCAGACCCGGGGGGTCAGGCGCCGATTGCGAGCTTGGGTAGCGCTGTGATGTCGCGGATGCTTTGGTCGCCGACGAGGTAGGACATCCCCCGAGCGATGTGATCACGAAGCAGTCCCTCGGCACGGTCCTGGTCCGGGGCTTCGCCTGTCCGCTCGTGTGCGTCCTGGAGCACGAGCAGCCACCAGACGTCGCCGAGGGTGCCCGCGAACACCTTCCAGTCGATGTCGGAGGCCGTGTCGCGGGTCGACACGCTAGGGGGGAGCGGTTCAGCCAGGGAACGGCATAGGGCCCACCGACAGAGCACGTTCATGTGCTTGATCCCCGTGCGGCGCTTCAGCTGGGCTATCTGATCCTTCGTCTGCTTAGACAGCCGCACCGACGAGGGCGGAACGGCGACCAGTGGCGTGGCGTCCACACCCGGCAGGGCGCCTGTCATGCCGACATTCCGGTCGCCAGCGGTAGGACGTATCCGGTCTCGACGCGTGAGGCGCCCGTGTCGACGTCGTGAACCAGATGAACTGTGTGGCTGATGGCACCACCGAGCTGAGCGAGTGCCGCGCTGTCGATCTCGGTGTCCGTGGACAGGACGATGACCTGATGCGATGCGTTCGGGAGGTACGACTCAACGAACCTGAGCCTGTGGGTTCCGTCGAGGCGACTCAAGGGGGTGTCGATTACGACTGGAAGCGGCCGGCCGGCTGCCTTCGCGAGACCCCACAGCAGGCTGACCGCAACCATCTGACGCTCCCCTGCCGACAGGCGCGCGGGTGCGACCTCGCCGCCGTTCTGATCGAGGAGAGTGAGCTGGTAGGTCACTGGGTTGATGTCGATGTCCGCGACCAGCCGTTGCTTGCGGAGCAGGATGTGGGTCGCGTCCAGGACATGGGCGCGGATCTGGGCCGCATGTCTGCGCGTCGCGGCTTCGCGAAGCTTGCGCAGGGTCTGACGGGCGCGCTCAGAGTGCTCCAAGAGCCGGTTCGTGTCGTCGGCGAGGAGCGAGGTACGCGCAGCGTCTTGAATGGTGCGTTCGCGGTTCTTCTCTGATCGCTCACGCGAGGATCGCTCGGCCTCGAGGACTTGCTGCAGGCTCTCCAGAGTTGTTCCTGCGGTCCGGACCTCTGTGCGAGCGCGCTCGCGTTCAAGGAGCAAGTCTTCGAGCGCATCTACCGTGGGAACGGAACCCAGTTCACGTTCTGCCTTGTCTAGCGCGTTGGATGATCGGCTGTGCTCTCGAAGCAGAATCTGGAGCGCGCGCCGCTGCTCCGCGACCTCGTCCGTGCTGAGCCGTCCGAGCGCAGCTGTTGTTTCGAAGGATGCTCGCAGTCGAAGGCTCGTCGTCGTTCGGGCTCGTTCCGCCCGATCGCCGTCGAGCAGGGCCGTCACTTCCGTGAGCGCTGACTTGTCGGTCGTTCCACGACGGACTAGCCGCTTGATGAGGGCGGCCACCTGCGCGTCTCGCTCGGCCAGAACCTCCACGAGGCTCTGGTCCTGCTGTTGGCG
Source organism: Acidimicrobiaceae bacterium (assembly GCA_025464005.1). Taxonomy (GTDB): domain Bacteria; phylum Actinomycetota; class Acidimicrobiia; order Acidimicrobiales; family Bog-793; genus RYN-46. Next base: position 27,294 of record JAODBO010000055.1, read on the forward strand.
GGCTTCGGCGTGTGCTTGCTCGGCTGTCCGCTTCAACAGGTCCTGAATCAGGAGCAGTGGAGCCGCGTCGCTGCAACTGTCGACCAGCCGCGATGAGGCGACGGCAAGGCTGGCCGCCGCGTCCGCTCGGGTGGTCTCGAGTTCGGTGCGTCGCTCATGCTGAGCTCCGCCTTCCCGATCGTAGAGAGAGTCCGCGTGCTTCTCGTGTTCCTTAGCTCGTGCGAGGCGCGCCCGCGCCTCATCGACGCGCTGTTGTGCCGCGGCTTCGCTCTCACGCATCCCGTTGATGATGTTCGTGAGCTTCTCGATGTGTGCTGATGCTTCGGTGTCCTCGACGGAGGCGACCCGCTTGCGGCGTTCGAGGATCTCGAGATCGCCTACCAGCCGGTCGACGAGTCCAAGGCCGAGCAGCCCGCTGATGGCTGTCTGGAGGAGTTCTCGGCTGCCTTCGAGGTCCGCGAACGCTTCGATCTGCTCCCCGTCGAAGAAGAAGAGCCCAGCGACTCCTCGCGGAACGAAGGCCTCGACGTACTCGGTCCAGTTCGTCGACAGGACGGCGTCGGCTTCGCCGGCGACGGTGACCTGGACGTCTTCGCGAATCCGTCCGGATGTCGTTCGCCACCAGCGACGGATGACACGGATGTCCTGGACATCGCCTTCGAAGTGGGCGCGGAAGGCGAGTTCTACTGACGCTCCGACGGCAGGGTCCTGTCCGTCGTTGATCGTTTGAGCGAGGAATGCGTCGTAGGACAGCCCACGCCGTGATCCTTGCGGGGCGAGCCCACCGAAGAGGGCTAGTTGGAGGGCCTCAAGGATTGTGGTCTTGCCGGTTCCGTTGAGGGCCCCGACGACGACTACCGGTCGGTCAGCCTGAGGGGTGAGGGGAACGCTCTGCCGGCCAGCGAAGGCGCCGAAGTCGGTGAGGACGAGTTCGTCGAGAATCACGCGAGGACCTCAGGCTGGACCGCGCTTCCGCCGGTCGACTGGACCCATCCGTCTTCGAGATCGGCCGGGTCCGGCTCTGTTGAGTCGACTCCCGTGAGGACCTTGCGTCGGTGGAGTGCCCGCGCTGTCGCGTCGTCGATGTCGTCGTAGAAGCCACGTTCCAGCGCGCGTTCCAGAGCGCCGAACAGTCCACTTCTACGGAGCATGAGCCGGTGGCGCTGCTCTACGTCGAGCAGTTCGCGGACCGTCTCGAAGTGAAGGCGGTCATCTCCGCAGAGTTCCGCCAGGATCTCTACTTCTGTTCGTCCGAGCGGGAGCCGGTCGCTTAGTTCTGGTCCGGCGTAGGCCCGTCCAGTCGCGGCTTCGTAGATGCCTGGGAGCGCGTCCTCGAACTCGTGCTTGTCGACGACCCAGATCCGGCGGATCTCCTCGAGTTCCGCCGCCGTGATGAGGTCGATGTCTCGCGCTTCCTGCGGGCCCTTACGGCGGATGGTTTCCTGAGCTTGGAGGAGCTGCGTGAGCCACTGATGCCGGGCGGTCTGAAGGTAGGGCCCGTGGATGGGTTCGTCGTGGAAGAGCTGGACGCTTCCGTTCATGCGTCGGAAGTCGCGCAGCGGCCGGTCGTCCGTGAGGTCCAGGGCGTTGCGAAGCTCCAGAAGGGGGCTCATCCACTCCTTGTCTTCGTCGTTCGTGATCATGGCCGTCATCGACTTGTCCTTGTCGACGAGGGTGCATGTCCAGCAGCCAAAGCGGCTCGACCCGCAGGACGGCGTAGTGCTGTCGACGACGAGCGGGCATTCCCCGTCGGTGCTGGCGCCCTGGTACAGGGTCAGGAGATCACGGTTGGAGTAGCCCCAGGGGTTCTCTACCTGCATGAGGAAGGACCAGACATCGTCGTTCGTCCAGTCCTCGACGGGCGAGTAGACGAGCGAGTTCGGCAGGCTGACGTTCGGGGAGAGCCTGTCGCGGACGCGGCCCGACTCCGCTGCTGCCATCGTGCGGGCGCGGGATTGCGACTCAGCCTTTCTTGTTCCCAGGACGAGGATGGCTTCGCCGTGGGCACGAACCACGTTGCGGATGAATGTGTTGCTGGGCTTGATCTTGAGGCGTTCGGTGCACCAACGGAACTTCGGCCTCGGAGCGGGGTATCCCTTGCCGATCAGGTTGACCCAGAAGGTGTCCTCGACTGCTGGGGTAAGGCGGTGGGGCGTGATCGGAATGCCGAGTTCAGCGGCGCGTTCGCCCATGATCGTGAGACTTCGCCCGACCCATGCCGACACGATCGGGTTCTCGACGAGCGTGTCTGTCGTGATCACGTGAACGGTCTTGCCGCGCTGCTCCTCCGGCAGGCCGGCGAGGGCGAGCCAGACGATCTGAAGGACCGCGGTTGAGTCCTTGCCTCCTGAGTAACCGACGACCCAGGGAACGTCATCCTCGAGGTAGAGCGCCCGTGTTTCAGCGACAAGGGAATCGACCGCAGATCGGAGACCGTCTGCGAAGGCGGATCTCCTCGTGAGAGAGACGGCTACTGCGGGCTTGGGCGCCTTCGGCGACTTCATGTGTGGCTGGCCTTCTCTTTCGCCGCGAGGTTCTTACTCGGGGTTCGGGGCTTCACCGTCGAGGTGTGGGCGTCATCGACGCGCTCCTCCTCGGGCGGCAGCGGGAGCTTGAGGTGGCGGCGGATGGCCGCTGTCGTCAGCAGGACGTTCGTGTCCCCCTTGACGACCTTGCCGCCGGAGACTGCCCGTCCCTCCCAAAGGGGGTTGCTGCGGTTCCAGTCGAGCGTCTTGAGCCCTTGGAGCGTCTTGGTCCACGCCTCGGGGTTGCGATCCTGTCGGAGGAGCGTGTTCCCCACTCTGCCGAGGGCCGCGAGGGTGATGCCGTGGGTGTTGATGCCGTCGGCGCGGATCTCTGGCGAGCGGAGCCTTCGCGCTCGAACGTCCTGCCAGTCAGGCATGCTTGCGTCCACGACGGTCCACCATCGGCTCGCGAGATCGAGCGCTTCATCGCCGTCGATGTCGTTCATGCCATCGAGCAGGGTCCTGGTCGCACCGTGGATGGCGGACAGCGTGAAGAGCTTCCGGGAGGCTTTCGCGAGGCTCGAACTCTCAAGCTCGACGAATCCTCGGAAGGCCTCGTGGCGCAGGGCAAGGAGCCTGGACAGGCTCGCCATCGTGTCCCGGTGGTCGTACAGCACGCCGATGGACTTCGAGGGGCGGACGGCGTGCCTGTTCAGGTCGGCGAACATCTGCTGGCAGCGCTCGAGGCCGTGATCGAGGTAGAAGACGACCGCGATCATCTCGGAGCCTAGCGCTGGGAGCTGCTGGATGGCTTCCTTGATGGCCGCATGCCGGTGTTGTCCGTCGTTGATGACGAATCGCGAGATCATTGGCACGTGGAGCTCACCGAGGAGCTGTTGCTTCGGTCCGGTGCCGACGGCCTCGAACCTGACGTCTCCGTCGATGCTCGCGGTCAACGCGGAGAACGTGTACCCACCGGGGTTGTCGACCATGTAGCGGACGAGCTCGGGGAGGCGTCCCTTGTTGAGACTTCGCTGCGCTCGGAGCTCTGGGGGAAGCTCGTCGCCATCGAAGACGAAGAGCTTCGCGATGACACGAAGCGGCACCATGGTCACGAAGAACGTCTGCCCAGCTTGAACCCCCCGGATCGCAGGAAGTACGTACTCGTAGCCGCTGTCCGCGCTGCCCTCAGGCGCTGCCTGGGACGTCCGCGCAGCCGGCGGTGCGGGTTGCACATCGAGGCCGTCGTCTAGGTCTGGTGCGGAGAGGCCGTCGGGGCGGGATGCTTCTCTTGATCGTGTCATCCGCACCCTCCTCGCCCCTTGGCAGCCTGCGCAGCACCCCTGATGAACGTTACCTCTTACGTGAAAACGCTAACGTAGTGTAGGCATCGTCTAGGCGTCAGTTCTACGTCCCCCCACGGACATTTTGGAGGCTCCCGTGCTCGCGTACTGGGACAGCAGCGCTACAACTCCGGTAGATCGAGAGGTAGCGGCGCTCGTCCTTGAGCTCATGACGGAGGAGTTCGGGAACGCGGGGAGCAGAACCCACGAGGCGGGCAACGCAGCCAAGCGAAGCGTCGCTCAAGCGAGGGAACGGATCGCCGGGACGGTCGCGGCCGATCCGAGTGAGGTCCTGTTCACGTCGGGCGCAACAGAGGCCAACAACCTCGCGCTCCTCGGCATGGCCCGTCATGGCGAGGCCACAGGTCGCCGGCACATCGTGAGCACGCTCATTGAGCACAAGGCGGTCCTGGAGCCCCTCCAACGCCTCGAGGAGCAAGGGTTCAAGATCGACCTCGTACCTCCCGAGGCCGACGGACGAGTGGCGCCGGACCGGTTGCTCGACCGCGTCCGCGAGGACACCCTCCTCGTGTCGCTGATGCACGCGAACAACGAGACCGGAGTGCTGCAGCCGATCGGGGAGATCGCAACAGGGCTCACCGAACACGACGCCTACCTGCACGTCGACGCGGCGCAGTCATTCGGCAAGTTGAACGAGCCACTTCAGAACCCTCGGATCGACTTCATCTCGACCAGCGCTCACAAGGTCTTCGGACCCAAGGGCATCGGCGCTTTGATCGCCCGGCGACGAGGGTGGGATCGCCCGCCACTTACGCCCCTGATGGTCGGAGGCGGCCAGGAACGAGGGCTGCGACCCGGAACCTTGCCCGTTCCGCTCGTCGCAGGCTTCGGCCTTGCTGCGCAGTTGGCAAGCAAGGCAGCGACCAGCCGGAGACGGCAGGTCGAGGGGATCCGCGCCCACTTGTTCGAAGGTCTCGCGTCAGCGCACCCGGTCATCCACAGCCAGACGGCAGAGACCCTTCCCCACATCGTGAACCTGTCATTCGCCGGTGCTGACGGCGAAGCGGTGATGGTCGCCTGGCGAGACCTAGTGGCAATCAGCAACGGAAGCGCATGCACGTCCGCGAGCTACCAGCCCTCCCACGTCCTGACAGCCATGGGACTTCCCGACGAACAGATCCGCGGCGCCCTCAGGTTGTCTTGGTGGCATGAGGCCGAGGCAGTTGACTGGGTCGAAGCAGCCCAGCGTGTGAACGGACTGCGGAACTAGCACCCACGGAGCCTCGATGAGCCGGCGCCAGCCCGGAGCCACGACCTCTCTCCCGATTCGCCGTGAACTCACGGCCATTAGCCGTAAGGCCTTGTCCGTCCCAGCTGGCCGGGCACTCGAATCAGGCCTCCTCGACCGCGGCACCGTCCTGGACTACGGCTGCGGCCGTGGGGAGGACGTGCGACAGCTCTCCGCATTGGGACTGGATGTCGACGGCTGGGACCCGCACTTCAGGCCCGAGCCTCTCCCGAGGCCAGTAGACGTGGTGATGCTGACGTACGTTCTCAATGCGATCGAGTCGGCCGACGAGCGAACCCGAACGTTGGCACATGCCTGGTCCCTGGCCCAACGGATCCTGATCGTCACCGTTCGGACAGAAGGCGAACGGCACAAGGTCCAGGGCGACTCATTCGCGGACGGTTTGAGGACGAGCAGATCCACGTTTCAGCGACTGTTCGACCCGGCGTCTTTCCGGACCTGGGTCGAGGCGACCCTCGGACTTCAGTGCCTTCCGACCAGACCAGGCCAGGTTGTGGCCTTTCGCGACCGCGACGATCTAGTCACCCACGTGGCCTCCATGTTTGCCCCCGATGACCGCCCCGCGCAGTCCTCGGGTCAGATGTCAGCCACCGACGTCATCAACACCAATGTGCGCTGGCTGCGTGTACGAGGAAGACCTCCGATAGAACAAGAAGACGTGGTCTGGCACGAAGCAGCAAGGACCCACTTCGGCAGCGTGAGCAACGCAGCAGCGGCCGCGAGGAAGCTTGTGGACGCCACCGAATGGATCGATGCGAAGAAGCGAACGACCGGCAACGTTCTCGTCACGTTGGCCCTCGACACATTCCACGGAAGAACCACAACCAGCTCCTTACCGAGAAGCCTTGTCGCGGACAGCATGCTGACTCACGGATCGGTTCGAGAGGCCCGCGCCGTGTCCGATCGACTCCTTCGTTTTCTGGCCCGCCCCGACCTTTTGCAGCGTGCGATTCGAGCGAGCAGGATCGGAAAGCAAACGCCATCATCGCTGTACGTGCACGTGAGCTGCACGGCCAGACTGAGTACGCCATTGCGTGTCTACGCAGCATGCGCCGAGCTCGTCACCGGTCGACCGGACACGACGACGCTCGTCAAGCTCAACCATGACCGTCCAACGGTCAGCTTCCTGACGTACCCGGAGTTCGACTCAGATCCACATCCTCGCCTCGCCCAGTCCATGGTCGTCGACTTGCGCCACCAGACCGCTATCTACACGGACTACCTGGCCCGCGACAACCGACCTCTCCTGCATCGCAAACATGAGTTCCTCGCGCCAGATCACGCAGACGTCGAGAAGTATCAACGCCTCACTCGTCAGGAGGTCAAGGCCGGGCTGTACGCCCATCCCGAGCTCATCGGCCTCGAGAGAGGTTGGCAGTCCGTCCTTCACATGTCCGGGTATGAACTCCGCGGTCACCGGCTCATCCGGAGCAAAGGCCCATAGCAGAGGCCATAGAGCACAAGGGGTCCGGCCGCGGGGCTGCGGGATGGAGCCAATGAGTTGAGCTCTGTCAGCGCTCCTCGAAAAGTAGGCCAGTAGCGCTCTTCGAAAAGTGAGCCACCCAACCAAGATCGGGCGGGTGATCACTGTGCAGGACTGGGCTGAGATTCGGCGGTTGCACTTCAGCGAGGGGA